>NZ_DOPT01000052.1:0-11915 GCF_003512625.1 Herpetosiphon sp.
GCGACCTCACGTCGCACAAAGGCAAGGTTGCTAAGCGAGCCAAAGCGGCTGGCAAAGGGTCGGTTTGGGTTGGCAATTGCAAATATTTGTTAATTTGATTGTTATTGCCCGCAATCACCGCATCAATATTCACATCACCAAAACCAGCATTGTTCGAGCCAAAAAAATCGCTAATGCTGTTGGCCATGGCAATTCCTCTGAAAGGCAAAAGGCAAAGGTCAAAAATCAAAATTAGATCGATTGGCTAGCGGCATATTTTGGTGTAGTTCGTGTAATTCGTGGCTAAACAATAATGCTTCGTGCTCTTCGTGTCCTTCGTGGATCAAACCCGATCCCCGACCCCCAACACCTGATTCCCGAATAATACAAAAGCACACTCCGCCGTTGCAGTGTGCTTTCTAATGTGCAAGTTGGCCACAATTTCTTGCAGCGAGCGGTTTAGATTTAGTTACCGAGCGATGGCCAAACTTCCATTTTGGTTTTTACGCGGCGAATCACTTCGTCGGTGAAATCGCTGGTGGTGGTGTGGCCACCCAAATCGGCAGTACGCACGCCGTCGTAGACAGCTTCCAAGGTAGCTTCGCTGATCGCGCGGGCTGCCATGTTGGCTTGCGGTGTATCAATATAATCAAGCAAGGCTGCCGAAGCCAAAATCATCGCCATTGGATTAGCAACATTCTTGCCTTCCAAGCTGGGAGCCGTGCCGTGGGGTGCTTCAGCCATCACAACATTAACTTTGAAATCTTTGTCGAAGGCCAAGAGCAATGATTCTGCGCCAGCAATCGTGCCGAACATTTGCAATACCAAGTCGCTCAAGCAGTCGCCGTCGCGGTTGAGCGCAGGAATCACCATTGGATCGCCCGAGTTGGTCAAGAGCAAAGCATAGGTCGCATCGATCAACTGTGGTTCGTAGCGTACATCGGCATAGCGCTTGGCGGCTGCATCCATTTCTTCCTTAAGCATGCCTTCATAAATTGGGCTAACCGTATATTTGGGGCCACCGAAAACTTTGGCTTTCATGCGACGAGCATGCATAAAGGCATATTCTGAAACGGCGCGGCACGTGCCACGGGTGATTTTCTCGGTGCGATAAGCAACTTCATTATCGCCTTCGCCTTCGCGCCATTCTTTGGCACCATAGGCATCGTCAACCGCCATGCGAATGACCGAGATTGGCGCATACGCACCACCAACTGGGCGCACGCCTGGAATCCGGCGGCCCGTTCGTACAATCACCGTACCATTGATTTGTTCGCGCAGAATAGCGTTAGGGCTACCAACATCGCCAGCTTTTTCAGGAGTGATTGTAGCGGCTTTCAAGCCAAAACCAGCTTCCTTCATGGCTTGAGCTGCTTCCAACACAATTTGATTATTGGTCGCTCGGCGCGATTCGAGGCTCAAATCGTAGCGCTTTAGCTCTATATCAACGCCCGTCACCGCAGGATCAAGGACGCGCAGACTTTCTTCAAGCAGTTCTTGCCCCGTTTGATCGCCCTCAAGGACAACAATCGTTGGCTTACTCATTTAACTTAACTCCTTATAGGTTTTGGTGCAAAACTTTGTTTCACCTAAGGATACAAGTCTGTGCCACTACTGTCAAAAGCTCCATAGAACATAGGAATTGGGCTATTGGCTTGAACTATGGATGCTCAGAGAATTGTTGGCATTTAGGGTCAAGCATTGTCCATAGCAGAATAATCAAATCAATCTGGGCAAACTGTGGCTAAACATGTTTTGTGCCCTTCGTGTCCTTCGTGGATCAAAAAAATAATTCAACCTCGACATCCAAAATCTAATCCCTACGCACTACAATAGTACTTTATGGCTACATCCCCCCTGTGTTTAGGCGGATTATTAAGGCGAATGACGAAATTGCAGGCTATAAGCTGCTAAAATGACGAAAACATTCGACTTATTTAGTAGAATGTTGGAATTGAAGCTTAAATGGGTGATTTATTAAAAATTTTTGATGACACATACGGGGGAAGTGGGGTGCTATCAAGCTATGGACTGTCGCTTGATTGAATCAGTGGAATAAGCTTGGTATGATACATCCAGAGTAATCGAACTGAACATCGTAGTTGCCCAGCAACCTAGCATCGTCGTAGTACACATCATCGCACATCGTCGCACCAACCAAACTCGTTGCAGCACTCATCGCACTACTACATTGCAGCACGACATTCCAGCACGTTGTCGCATCGTCCTAGCTCATTGCACTCGACATCGCACTACCATCGCACATCGCAGCCTTTCAGTTTGATGCTCGACCATTCTCAATCTGGGGCTTCCAGAGTAAGCCGAGGCGGCATTTACCGCCTCGGTTTTTTGTTGCTTACAATTTACCGACCACATGGCCAATACTGATCTCGTCGATCAGTACATGGCTTGGTTGGCTCAAAATATGGGCAACCGCGTTGGCAACTTCGCTGGCTTGCAACATATTTTGGCGGTTCCAACTGCCTGCCACGTCGTTCCACAAGGCAGTATCAACCGCCGCCGAAACGACTGCCGTCACTCGTACTCCCTGCGGGCGCAGTTCTTCGCGTAAAGCCTGCAAAAAGCCCATCAAGCCAAATTTGCTTGCTGAATAGGCCGCCCAACCTGGAAAGCCACTTTTGCCAGCAATCGACGAAATCGCAATAATTTGGCTGCCAGCCTTGAGATAGGGCAATGCTGCTTGACATGCCAAAAAGCTGGCAGTTAAATTAACATCCAACGATTGTTGCCATTGCTGTAAACTTAACGCGCCAACGTGGGCCACGTGAGCCACCCCCGCCGCCAAAATCAGCCCATCGATGTGACCTTGGCCCGCTTGCTGCGCCAGATCAATTGCCTGTTGCACAATCGCTGGATCGCTAGCATTGCCAACCACAACCTGCGCCGTTCCACCAGCCGATTGGATTTCAATGGCAACTGCTTGCAATTCAGCTGCGCTGCGAGCGAGCAAAACCAGTTGGTTGTTGGCGGCACAGGCCAAGGCAATTGCCCGGCCAATCCCACGGCCAGCTCCAGTAATCACCATTGTTTTAGTCATCGGAAAAATTCGCCGTGATATGACCCATAAATTCAGCGCGAATTTGCGGATCGGTTTTAAACACACCTTGCAACGATTGCGTGACCATGCGAGCGTTGGCCTTTTTAACGCCACGAATCATTGAGCACATATGCGCACCCTGTACCACCACTGCTACGCCGCTTGCATCGATCGTTTGCGCCACAAAATCGGCGATTTCGCGGGTTAGGCGTTCTTGCACTTGCAAACGTTTGGCAAACATATCAACAATCCGTGGAATTTTCGAAAGCCCAAGCACTTTGCCATTTGGCACATAGGCAACGTGGGCTTTGCCCCAAAATGGCAACATATGATGTTCGCACAGCGACGAAAATTCAATATCACGCACCAAGACCATTTCGTTATATTCGACCGTAAAAATGGCATCGTTAATCAACGCCACCGGATCAGTATGATAACCAGCGGTCAGCTCGCCAAACATTTTGGCAACCCGATGCGGGGTGCGTTGCAAGCCCTCACGATCAACATCCTCGCCGAGACCTTCGAGAATGGTTCGCACGGCGGCTTCCATATCTTCGCGCACTGCTGGTGCTGAGTTGCCATTGAGTCCATTGCCAGAGTAAATAAGCGTCATCTGATCCATCCTTTGCATTAGTAGTTCCAGAACCTCATCCACGATTCAGGGTTGCCGCTGCTCAATGCTGGCTGAGCGGGTAATCAAACACATTATTGGCGGTTTCCCACAGCCGCAAATGCTTTAATTGCGAGCCAAATAAGGCTTCGAGGCGTTGCCACAGCACCACCACAATATTTTCAGCAGTCGAGGGCTGTTCGGCAAATTCGGCAACCTGATAATCAAGATGACGATGATCCCAGTTGTCAAGCACACTCTGCACGCGCCGATCCATATCCACCAAATCAATCACCATGCCGGTTTGGGCATCAATCAGGCCATCAACCGTAACCTCTAGTTGATAATTATGACCATGACCATTGGGATTATTACACTTTCCATAGATTTCACGATTCGCTTCATCAGTTAAGCTTTGGGCATGCAAGCGATGCGCCGCCGAAAATTCATAGCGCCGATTAAATGTCGCCTGCTGTTGCCGCCCAAAATATTCAGCATACAAATCGCTATTTTCATACAAACGTAATTTGGCTAAACGTACTCCTTTAGGCAATTGCGGCTCGATCAAGCCCCACAAAACCCGTACCAGATTTTCGGTTGTCGGAATCACTTCACGAAAGTAGGGGGTATCCTCATTCAGATGTTTATGATCAAACTGGTCTAACACCATTGTTACGAGGCGCTTTAACTCAACCATATTCATAACCATCCCAGTGATCGGGTCAACCGCCCCAGCAACCGTCACAAATAACTCGTAGTTGTGACCATGACCATAGCGATTGGTACATTTGCCGAACACCGCCTCATTTTGTTCTAGGCTCCATTCTTCGCGCCAATAGCGATGCGAAGCCGAAAAATTAAAGCGCCGTGTTGCAAAAACATCCATGGGCAATTCATCCTTATTTTAACCACCAATCCCCCAGCTAACGATCACGTAGTTTTTATTATGCCATTGAAATTCTTGCTACTCAATGTTTTTTAAGTATGATCTCATCAGCATATCCTCTTGGCAATACGCAGATAACAGGCAGAAGGATGAATGCGAGGGAATCAGCACATGGAATCGAGGTTTGGACATCAGGGGTCAGGGGTCGGGACTCAGAAGATCAGTTGGCCACTCTATCAATCAACAATTTCACGCAGAGGGAGTAAGGCTCTAGGCTATCAGAATAAGGTTGGATAGCTCGAGGAGCGTCGATAACCCAAAGCCGATAGCCTCGTTCTTAGTCAGCATCGTCAAAATCTAAGGGGTCGTCGATTGGTGGCACATAACTTAAGCCTTCTTGGATTGCCTCAATCACATCGTCGGTTTCGCCTTCGCGCAGATTTTCACTGGTCAATTCATCAAGCGATTCAAGTGGTTCGCTCAAATCGGCATAGGCTTCGGTTTCGCCTTGTTCAATATCAGTCACGGTAAAATCTTGGGTGTTTTCAATTTCATCAGCATTGAAAACACCCAGAATATCACTTTCGTCGTTGCGATACCCCGCTAAATCGCGCAGTTCATCACGTAAATCGTCACTCATGGTAAAACTCCTTGTCAATACAGAGACCATGGCTATCGGCAGAAGGCTATTGGCTAGCGGAATAATTTGAATATCTCCACGACTTTCGATAACCTATAGCCCATAGCCCCATGCTTCGTGCCCTTCGTGTCCTTTGTGGATCAACCCTAGCTGCCTGTCGTTACATCCTCAATGACTGCTTGATACTCAGCACCGACCACCACTTCCAAGGCTTGAGGCAGCACTTCAAACACAATTGGCTCGTTGGTAATTAATTCGCCATCGGCGTTGAACCAAATTTCTGGATCAGAGATAACTTGCACTTTTTTGGCTCGCCGCAACTCGACCAACTCGCTATTTAGATAATTGCCATTGACCAATAAGCGTGCCGCTGCTCCCGCCAATTGCATAATCGAGCCATAGTGCACAATCACTACATCGAGCAGGCCATCTTCGGGGTTGGCCAACGGAGCAACTTGCACTCCAGCCGCTGCGGTTCGGCCATTGGCAATAATAATATTCAGCGCATCAACTTGCTCAGGCGCTTGATCATCGTATTGAATCGTTGTTCGATAGCTGGTCAAATCAGGTAAAACGCCCAAGGCTCCCCGCAAATAAGCCAACGGCCCCCATGCCGATTTAACTTCACTCGACATGGCTTCGTTGAGTTGGCCGCTAAACCCGCCCGCCGATACATTCAAGGCATAATGCAATTCGCGCGGCGTGCGAATCTCGATTACGTCAAGCTTGCGGCGTTCGCCAACCAAAATCAATTTCCAAGCTTCCAAGGGATCGGTTGGCAAGGCCAAAGTACGTGCCAAATCGTTGCCAGTGCCCAGCGGAATAATACCCAATGGAACCCGTCGTTCAGCTTCGATCAAGCCTTTAACAACCTCGTTGATCGTGCCATCGCCGCCAGCCGCTACGACCAATTCAGCTCCATCTGCCACTGCTTGCCGCGCCAAACGTTCGCCTTCACCAGCAGCATCGGTCGTTAAGATGGTCACGCCACTCATTGGCGCAAGGGTTTCGAGTAGCAAAGCACCTTGCTCAGACGTACCCGAAGCCGGATTCATAATTAGGCTAATCTTCAAAGTGGCCTCATTGCTCATGGCTCAACTCTTTCGTCGGGCTGGGCATAACGGTCAAACAAGCGTACCGCAAACCAACTCACAGTCATCCATGGAATAACTTGCGTGCCTGGAATCAAAGCCTCGACCACGCTCACTCGCCGCAAGCCTTGCAAATTGAAATGGCTCAGCACAATCCACGAAATTGGCGCGGCAAACACATCAAACGCCAAATCCAGCAGGTCAAGCACAATCACCAAGCTGAGCGGCACCCGCAGCATCGTTTCGCGATAGGAAGCGCCATCAGGCACATTCAGGCTTTTGAGTCGATACCAAATCAAGGCTAGGCCCGCCAAGCCCAAGCCCCCAGCAATGGCGATCGTCCAACCGACAATCCGAAAGAAGCTACTCCATTCCATGGTTAGTTCTCCGTGCTTGGCGCAATTGCCAAATGCTCATCCCGACCAGCCCAAACATAATAAGCAAGAACGTGCCACGCTCGAAACGCACGCCTGTCGTTGGTTGCGTTTGATCAAGCCATGCCAACGGCCAAACCAAGCCTTGGCTCAACCACAGCACAATTTGGGTAAATGGCTGTTCAGGATTAGCCGCGAACAACAGCAACATCAAACGGGCGATTAATACACTTAATCCGCCGAGCACCAACCATTCGAGCCAATGTCGCCAACGCTGCATCCCACACCCTTTCCTCAAACCGCTGCTTAGCGCAAGGTTGAGGGCAAAATATTCAATTGATTACGATATTTGGCAATCGTGCGCCGCGCCACCTCAAAGCCACGTTCAGCCAACAATTCGACTAATTCTTGGTCGGTGAGTGGTCGCACTTCATTTTGCACCAATTCTAGCAGCACATCCTTGACATTCAACGAGGCCGTGAAGAAATGGCTAAACGGAATTACCGAGCGATTGGGCAATTGGACATATTTATTGGCGGTCGCACGGCTCACGGTCGATTCGTGGACACCAATGCCATCAGCCACTTCAGCGCGGGTCATTGGCCGCAAGAACCGCACGCCTTGGCGCAAGAAATCTTCTTGAGTTTCAATCAAAAATTCACTAATCCGACGGATAGTTTCGCGGCGTTGGCGAATATTGGTCAGGAACATTTGAGCACGTGCCACATACTGACTAAGATGATCGCGATCTTCGGAAGACATTTCAGCCTCAGCTTCGCGCCCACGTTTGACCAACGATTGATATAGCGGATTAATCCGCAAAAAGCTGCGATCCGACATCAGCACTTCGGCCTCGAGTTTGCCCTCGTTCTCACGAATAATCACATCGGGCATAATATAGTTGGTGCGGGCTGAGCCTTCGCCACTGAGCGCCAACGGATAGGGGCGCAAATGTTCACGAATAAACTCGCGCACTTCAACCACAGCATCGTATTCGGCATTGAGCGCCTGGGCAATTGCCCCATAGCGGTGCTCAGCCAAATCATTCCAAAACTCGGTGATCACTCGTTCAACATAGGGATGGCGCACATCTTCTTCATCCAAACGGCGCAACTGCAACAACAAACATTCTTGCACATCACGCGCCCCAACTCCAACTGGAGCAATATCTTGCAATTTGAGCAAGACTGCAATCACCCGTTCTTCATCGATCGTCAGGGTTGCCGCAATATCGCCGGTATTGGCATCGAGAAAGCCTTGGTCATCCAAACAGCCAACCAAATATTCAGCGATAAAATAATCTTGCTCAGGCAACGAAGCGCGTAAATCGCGTAGCAACACCTCACTAAGTTGAGCGGGAGTCGCCACCATCATCAATGGATCAAATTCATCGTCTTCGCCAGCAGCGGTATAATCGCCACGTTCAGCCTCGGCCAAGCGCTGATCTTCATGAACGCAGTATAAACAGAGCATCTCAATCAAGGGGCGGCCACAACGCGAGCAGGTTTCATCTGGCTCTAGGTCAACATTTTCTAAAGCGGGATTCTCCTCAAGCTCTTGTTGGATCAATTGTTGCAATTCGTGGGTTGAAAGCACCAGCATATTGTTAAGTGCAATCAAAGCGGGCGAGGCTTTGGTTGACATGGCTTGTTGTGCTAGCGCCTCCGGCGACATACCCATTCGAAATTCCATGGCGCAACCCCTCCATAGGTTGGTGCTTGGCCAACACATGATGCTGGCAAACATGCAAATGCTATTGTTATTATACGGTAAACCATCGTAGAACGACTGCCTGTGGTACATACGTGGATCTTTAGAAGTAGCCAAGGAGGATAGCAATTTCTATGCCAACCGCAATTGTGCGTCCGGTTAGTCCGGCGATTCAACAGTGTGAATTGACCCATCTTGAACGTCAGCCAATTGATTTTAGCCGCGCTCAGAGCCAACATGCCAGCTATTGCACCACGCTGGCGGCCAACGGCTATCAGGTTGTCGAACTCAGTGTAGCCGAAGATTTGGCCGATTCAGTGTTTGTAGAAGATACGGCCTTGGTCTTGCCAGAGCTGGCGATCATTACGCGGCCTGGCGCTGCATCACGCCGCCCAGAGTTGGCAGCTATGGCCGCCGTATTGCAAAATTACCGCCAACTAGCATGGCTGAGCGAACCAGCTACCCTCGATGGCGGCGATGTAGTAGTTTTGGGCAAAACGATTTGGATTGGGCTTTCGAGCCGCAGCAATCAGGCAGCGGTCGAGCAGGTGCAGGCAGTAACCAAGGCTTTTGGCTATCGTGTCCAAGGGGTTGAATTAGGCCAATGTTTGCATCTGAAAACTGCTGTTTGTGCAGTTGATAGCAATACCGTCTTGCTCAACCCACAGTGGGTCGAACCGCAAGTATTTGCTGAATATCAGGTAATCGAAGTTGACCCGCGTGAAGAATTTGCGGCGAATGTGGTGCAACTGCACTATGGGCGTTTACTCTACGATCAGGCCTATTCGGCAACTGCTGAACGCTTACGCCAGCGGGGCTATCAATTAATTTTGGTGGATAACAGCGAGTTGACGAAGGCTGAGGGCGCGTTGACCTGTTGCAGCGTACTGATTCACGAAACTGAGGGCTAAAACACCATCAGCGGGAACGGCAGTAGCCATTCCCGCTGATCGCTGGTAACAATTAGGCAGTTGCTTGAGCAACATTCACATCGAGCGGAATCCCAGGACCCATAGTGCTGGTCAGGGTAAGGCTCTTGATGTAAACACCTTTTGAACCACTTGGCTTAGCAGCCTTGATCGCATCCAACAACACTACCAAGTTTTCGCGGATTTGATCAGGGGTGAAGCTGATTTTGCCGATGGCAACGTGCAACAAACCAGTTTTATCGTTGCGGAATTCGACGCGACCGCCTTGCAAAGCCTTGATCGCTTGGGGCAAATCGCCAGGAGGCACAACCGTACCGCTCTTGGGGTTTGGCATCAAGCCACGGCGACCGAGAATCCGGCCCAAGCGACCGACCTTACCCATCATGTCGGGGGTAGCAACGGCTACGTCGAAATCGATGAAGTTTTCTTTTTCGATGCGTTGGATCAACTCATCGCCGCCGACGATTTCAGCGCCAGCATTGCGAGCGATGTTTTCGGTATCGCCTTGAGCGAAAACCAACACGCGCACACTCTTACCAGTGCCGTGGGGCAACGAAGCAGTGCTCCGCACCGTTTGGTCGGCGTGGCGAGGATCGATACCCAAGCGCACGTGGAGTTCAACGGTTGCATCAAAATTGGTGAACGATGTTTCTTTGACCAAAGCCGCAGCTTCTTCGGGCGTGTACAAGCGATCTGCTTCTACTTTTGCCGCAGCAGCCAGGTATTTTTTACCGTGTTGCTTTGCCATGAACAATTAGCTCCTTGTGGTCTTTACGAAGCGTAAGCTTCTGCCACAACATCAAATCAAAAGTCAGAAGTCAAAAATCAACATTAAACATAGCTACGTTTAATTTAAATTTTGGCTTACTCTTTAGGTAAATGTGGGTGAATAAGTGAGCAACAGCAATTATCGGCAAATTTTGCCTTTTGATATTTGCCTTTTGCCTTTCACTTAGTCTTTGATCGCGATACCCATTGAGCGAGCGGTACCAGCAATAATTTTTTCGGCGGCTTCGATATCATTGGCGTTCAAATCAGGCATTTTGGTTTCAGCCAATTGGCGTAATTGAGCGCGGGTGATTGAGCCAGCACCTTGGGTACCAGTTTTACCGCTACCACGCTGAATGCCAGCAGCCTTGCGCAACAAGTCGGCAGCAGGTGGGGTTTTGAGAATATAGGTGAAAGAGCGGTCTGAATAAACCGTAATTTCAACTGGAATAATTGTACCAACTTGAGCTGACGTTTTTTCGTTGTAATCTTTACAAAACGCCATAATGTTGATACCAGTTGCACCAAGTGCAGGACCAACGGGTGGTGCAGGCGTTGCTTTACCAGCAGGCAATTGCAACTTAACGACTGCGGTTACTTTCTTTGCCACAGAGGACTCCTTCGCGAACTAGGTGTCGCGGGTGTTTATTCTATAACGCGAATAACTTGTAAGAAATCAAGTTCAACTGGAGCTTCACGGCCAAAGAACGAGACAAGCACGCGCACGCGCCCACGTTCTTCGTCAATCTCATCGACCACACCTTCAAAGTCGGTGAAGGGGCCATCGGTAATTTTGACAGTTTGGCCAATTTCGTAGTTGACCTTAACTTTGGGTGCTTCTTCTTCCATTTGCTTCAGAATAAAGCGTACTTCTTCATCGGCCAATGGTGATGGCTTAGTTCCCATGCCCACAAACGAGGTGACACCTGGTGTATTACGCACCACATACCACGAATCGTCGGTCATGGCCATTTGAACGAGCACATAGCCAGGAAACACCTTTTTTTGAACAGTCCGACGTTGCCCATTTTTGATTTCAATCTCTTCTTCGGTTGGCACGACCACACGGAAAATTTGGTTCCGCATGTCCATCGATTCAATCCGATGACGGAGATTTTGCATCACTTTGTTTTCATAGCCTGAATAGGTATGAATTACGTACCAATGGACACCTTCGGGAGTAGTGGATTTTTCTTCTTCGTTGTCAGACATTCTGAGCCTCGCAGTCGGCGGGTAATTATTGGATCAGCCGCACCAGCGTTTCAAATAGCAAGTCGAAGACTGCTAGAATCGACCCAACCAACAACGAAATGCCAATAACGACCAGCGTTAAGCGTTGAGTTTCCTCGCGGCTTGGCCAAACGACCTTACGCATTTCCGAAAACGCATCGCGGAAAAATTGGGCGATTGGATTCGGTTTGTAATCTTCTTTTTCTTCTGTTGCCACGGCCACCACAACCTCCTGATGAAATAGAAATGCTGCGGGGCGCTAGGCGCGACCGCGTGTGCGCAATTCTAATACTACTTCGTTTCGCGGTGCAACGTGCGTTTGCGCAAACGGGGGCAGTATTTCATCAATTCTAAACGATTTGTGTCGTTTTTGCGATTTTTGGTCGTTGTGTAGTTGCGATCGCCACACTCGGTACAAGCCAAAGTGATTACGATGCGGTTTTCTTTCTTTGCCATGAGAACCCTCTGTAGATGTAAATCAGGGCCAAACATAATAATGCGGGGTTGCCCCCGTTTGTCATACTTGGCCTGCTGATAACGCAGGTTGAGGCACAAACGCGATCAGACCAAATGGCTGATCGCGTTTGTGCTGATTCAAAGCAATAGTTTAGGCGATAATTTCGGTCACGATGCCAGCACC
>NZ_DOPT01000096.1:0-27757 GCF_003512625.1 Herpetosiphon sp.
TTAAAAACCTACCCTTGTAAGGAGGGGGTCAGGGGGTGAGGGAACGCTGGCGGTTGTTCATGCGATAAACCATTACATCTATGTTCTACCTTTGGGAATTTATGGAATGCTTCAGGCGCTTTGGAAATTTATTTGTGGCTTTGGCTATGCCTTTCGCGGCATTTGGATCTTAATTCGCAGCCAACGCAACGCCCAAGTTCATTGCTTAGCTATTGCAGTGGTGCTTTTTTTTGGCTGGTTGTTGGATATCAACACCAACGAATGGCTAGCGGTGAGCTTAATTAGCGTGGTGGTCTTGGCACTAGAAGCTGTGAATACCGCCATCGAAAGCATTGTCGATTTAGTTTCGCCGGAGTATCACCCACTAGCTGGCCGCGCCAAGGATGTAGCCGCTGGTGCAGTGTTGATCGCGGCAATCGGGGCGTTAATAATTGCCGCGATCATCGTTTGGCCACGCTTAGCGCACTTGATAGCTGGTTGATTGTTGATCGAGCAAATAGGCTTGCCAAAGCGCCAAACCACCTTCGCCACGTAGCGCAGGCTGCATGCGATCAGCCCCATCGGGCACTAAACTCAAATATTGCTCGGCAAAAAAGACGGTTGGCCGCCCTTGATACTCAACCACAGGCGAAATCGGTAGGCCAAAGAAATCAGGGCCACCGTGGGCACGCCAATAGCGCCATAATAAGGTGGGCATGGTGATGTTGGTGGTTACTTCCACTGTCGTCGTTACCAACGGCAATAGCTCCTCAGAACGCCCCATGACTGCTTGCACTGCCCGCAAATTCTCGTCGAAATCAGGCAATTCGCCCGTTGATAATTCTGGGGTAATCGAGGCAATGCCAAGTGCACCCGCCCAATCGTGCATGCCGCCAGTGATCATATAGTTACGCCAATAACGATCGTAGCGATAGCCGCTAGCTTCGGCATAGGCTTGAGCTAAGGCGATTGATGGCCCATGTTCACAAAAAGCTGGAAACACATCGCCACCATCGCTATGCACCCAAACTACCGCCGAAGCATCGAGCACCAAATCACGTACTAATTGGCTTTCCAACTCCGATTCGACGAATGCCCCGCCAGTATCGGAAACGATGCCATACGCTCCCTCGACGGTTTGATTCCAGTCGTTTTCGGGGCAGGCATCGAAATTGGTATCCATATTGCGGTTGAGATCAACGCTGCGGCTATTGAAACGCGTGCCAATCGCCAAGCCATCAGGATTGACCGTCGGAATAATGTAGAGGCTCACATCAGCAGGCACTTGTTGCGGGTTTTGGCGAAAATGCTCAAGCAACGCCAAGGCTAGTTGATAGGTATTGGCTTCGGGGCCGCCGTGGGTATTCGAGACGACAAACAGCTTGCGTGGGCCATTGCCAAAGCGCGTACCCGTAATCGCCCGCCCCTGCAACGAAGTTCCAAAGGTCAAATCGACAACTGGAACAGTGCTCGGGCTAGGCGTTGGCGCAATGGTTGGGGTTTGAGCAACAAGCGTGGTCGCTGGAATGCCAAGCAATCCAGCGACCATTATTAGCATAAGCAGATATTTTTTCATTAGGGATTTGGCGTTGGTACTACAATCTCGCCACCTGGCGTTGGCTCTGGTTGTGGCTCAGGCGTTGGCTCCGGCTGTTGCGGCGGCTGTGGTTCTGGCGTTGGCGTTGCCGGATTAGCACATGGATCGGTTGGTTTACAACCCTTTGGTGGCAACGGAGTTGCCGGATTATGCACATAAATATCAGGCCATGGCTTGAAATGGGTGTTGAATGGCTCGCGCAAAATCACTTGGCCATCTTGGCGGATAATGCGATAAACGATGATATCCATGCCATCGCGGGCGGTGTCGGTTTGATGAAACACCCCAACTGGCTCTTTGGGATCAGCGATATAGGTTGGCTCGGTTGGCTTAGGATACTCTTTGGTCACATAAGGCCCATCGAGAATCACTTCGCGCTGGGGAGCCGTACCATACAAGGCATAGGTTACAGTTGCCGTCGAATCATCAACATAGGTATTGAGCAACAGCCACTTGCCCGTATCGTTGACAAAGCGGAAATCCAAGGCTCCGGTGAAAATTGCTGCATCCATGCCATAGGGTTCATAGACTTCGTACCACGAAATGCGGAACGAGTGGGTATGACGCTCAGTGATCGGCAAGCCAGCGTGGAACGCCGCTCGAAACAGCGTGGTTGAATCTTGGCAAATCCCGCCACCCCATTCTTCTTGGGTGCGATTGCCAACAATTGCATAGCCCTTGACAAAGCCATTGGCTTCGTCGATTGAGCCAACCGCATTGTTGAACGAAAACTCCTCGCCTGGCTTGATCAAAATTCCATCAAGCAAGCGTGAGCCAGCTTTGATGTTGGTCACACGATAGGATGCTGAGCCTTTGTAGGAGCTTTTGCCAACCCCAACTGCTTCAACAATTCCCAGGCTATGGATATTTTCGGCGGTTACATCGGGCTGCACTTCACGAATAACCAATTCGATCGTGCGGGTTTCGCCAATCGTGGCTTGCTCGATAATGCGGCGGGCCGAGGCTTCTTCATCGAGGCGTAAACCGGTGCGGCCTTCGCGCACAATCGTGAGTGCCCCACCATCCCAAGCTACGCGCGGGTTGACTGAGCCACGCCCAATTTCATCGGCAAAGGTTGCAACCCGTTGGCGAATCATTTGATCGTTCAACGAAGCCACCATTTTCGTTTTGCCATTGGCATCAGTGTGGGTGTCAAGCCGAATCAAAGCACGCAGATCATCGGTGCTGAGTTCCCACTGCAAATCGCCAGCAATCAAGGTTAATGGCGATTGCAACACTGCATCAATCGTTTGTTTAGCTTCAAACACTCCATCATCAAGCACGGTTGGCATCACCATTTCGGTGCGCAAGACAACTTGAGCAGGTGAGAGTGTTTGCAATTGGGTCAAAATATCTTGGGCAGTTTCATCGATCAGAATCAACCGACCTTCGCGAGCCGGAGTCATTGTGGCAGTATTGCCAGCAACGATCAGATTGGCATTGACTGGCGCGGTGATCAAATCGTTGGTTGCGGTCGTCAGATACTCACTCAGTTGAGCTTGATCAACGGTTACCGCCAACGGAATATCATAGCCATTTTGCCAAATGCCCGAAACCGCCTGCAGGGTATTGATGATGTTGCCACCGCGCCCAAGACTATAGGCTTCATCAACCGATTGCTCAATTGAAAGGCTGATGCCTGCTTGATCGGCGGTTGGCTCCCAAGTTTGGCCATTGAAACTTAGACCAACTGGGCGCTTGAGCAAATCGGCATATTGTTCGGCAAGCAACGCCTTAGCTTCTTCAGGGGTTTTCTGGCTCATATCGATGCCCTGAATCGCCACATTTGGGTAAATTCGGCCTTCAAAGGTCCGATTGAGATACCACAAACCGATGCCAAACAACAAGCCAACCAAGCCTAGCGTAATGCCAGCGCCCCACATAAAAGTACGTAGGCGACTGCGTTTACGCTTTGGCGGCGCAGCGGATCGAACGGGGAGATCGTCGGCCAAGGGAGCAGTTGCATCAAACTGTTGCACATCGCCATTTTGGCGACGACGCTCGATTGGGCCATATTTCTGATAAAATTCATCTGCCATGCCAAGCGCTCCTAGCGACCAAACACCAAATATCTTCTCAGGCTAACAAACATAGCGCCGATATGCAATGATAGATTGCTTATACGCCAATAAAAATGCTAGCGACTAACGAAAGCACCAAAAGTACCACCAAAACAATCGAAACAATTCGATAGATTTGTTTAAGCTGCTGATTATTCACCGTGGACTCTCCTACTTAAACAATGTGGCTATTATACCATTGCTCTGAGGTTATGTCGTTCAGATTAAAGCTGATGTGCGGGTGATAAATCAGCGAAGAGCTTGCCAGCAACCAAGCGAGCAAGCCCAATGCCACCAAGTACATCCCAGAGATGGTGTTGTTTGGTGGTGAGGGTGCTAATGATGATCGCCATCGCCCAAGCACTGACCAGCCAACGCCATGGTGAGCGCACCCGCCAATGGGCCTCGGCCAAAATCAGCGCATAGGCGGTATGCAAACTTGGAAAGGCATTATAGGGTGGGTCAACCCGCCAAAGCCACTTGAGCAGCCGACTCGTGGTTGATTGAGGGCGTGGAACGGTCGTTCGCACACTACAAAACACAATCGAACCAAGGCTGTTCAGCAGGGTGATTGCCTGAAAAACCCGGCGGGCGTGCGTGGGTTTTGGCCAAAAATAGGCTGCATTCAAGCCCAAAAAGGGGTATAACGAAAGATAAGGCAACACACTGGTAGGCATGAGCGGAATCGCCCGATCAAGCGCGGTGGCAGGCACAACATAGGCAGGCTGATCGGGGACATGGCTTGCAGCAAAGTAACCAACAAATGAGCACAATGCGAGCGCAAAATCGGCGCTTGGCTGCGATGAAGTTGATTGTTGCTGCAAGCCCACCATCGTTAGCTATTGACTGCGGTTTCTTTGGCATGATTGCCATTGCGATAGGTACGTGGCACTTCATGGCAACGGCGGCAACGAGCTTCGTAGGCTTCTTGCGCCCCAACCAAAATAATTGGGTCATCATACGAGGCTGGCATACCGTTGATCAAGCGTTGGGTGCGCGAAGCCGCCTGACCGCAAATCACACAAATCGCTTGTAGTTTGGTCACTTCTTCGGCTTTGGCGAGCAAGATTGGCAATGGGCCAAATGGCTCACCACGAAAATCTTGATCAAGGCCAGCGACAATCACGCGCACGCCGCGATGCGCTAACAAATCACATAAATCGATCACAGCTGGGTCAAAAAACTGCACTTCGTCAATTGCCACAACGGTTGTTTCAAGCGCAATTGCTGCGGCAATATCGGCAGCAGTTTGCACTGGCGTTGCCAACACGCGCACGCCATTATGTGAAGCTACTTCTTCATCAGAATAGCGGGTATCGATCGCTGGCTTAAACACCTGAATTTTTTGCCGTGCAATTTGGGCACGCTTGACGCGGCGAATCAATTCCTCGGTTTTACCGCTAAACATACTGCCGCAAACAACTTCAATCCCACCACGTTGCATGACAACTCCTTATAGCATTTTAGAGGAACGAGGGTCGCGAGGCAACAAAAGAGCCACGCGACACCACAAGGAATCGCGTGGCTCTTTCGAAATATCAGAACAACGATGAAACCTTATTCTTCGGTTGAAGCTGATTCTTCGCCGTAGACTTCATCGTAGAGGCTGCGCTTTTTGGGGGCTTGTTGAGCGCGAGCTTCGCGGCGGCGTTGGGCATCTGATTGCTTTTCTTGGCTTGATTGCAAGCGCTTCATAAAGCGATCAACTTGGCCAGCGGTATCCAGAATGCGTTGTTCGCCGGTATAGAAGGGGTGGTTGCCTGACCAAACATCCAAGCGCAATTCAGGCTTGGTTGAGCCAGTAATCAAGACTTCTTCGCCGTTCACCACAATTTTGGCATTTGGATAATATTTTGGGTGAATGTTCTTCTTCATGATAACTCCTCGATGGTGATGCTGGTTTAGGCTTCAGCTTCAGCAGGTACAACGCTCACCATTTTTTGGGTGCGGCTGTAATCTTCGAATTTGACATGACCATCAATCATCGAGTAGATGGTGTAATCGCGGCCAAGGCCAACATTTGCGCCTGGACGCACTTTGGTGCCACATTGGCGAACGATGATTGAACCAGGCTGCACCAACTCACCACCAAAGCGTTTGATTCCACGCATTTGCGGCTTGCTATCGCGCCCGTTTCGCGAGCTACCTACACCTTTTTTATGTGCCATTTGCAGGCTCCTTTCAGACGCGGGCCAACCGCGCGGTCATATTACTTGCTTGGAACTACAATATCGTTGA
Source organism: Herpetosiphon sp. (assembly GCF_003512625.1). Classification (NCBI taxonomy): domain Bacteria; kingdom Bacillati; phylum Chloroflexota; class Chloroflexia; order Herpetosiphonales; family Herpetosiphonaceae; genus Herpetosiphon; species Herpetosiphon sp. The sequence goes on from NZ_DOPT01000096.1 coordinate 5,875, forward strand.
TGGTGATTTCAGTGTATTTTTGGCGATGGCCGGTGCGGCGGCGATAGCGTGCCTTTGCTTTGTAGCGGAACACGATAATCTTTTCGCCCTTCACAACTTCGCCAACGGTTGCTTTCACAACTGCGCCACTGATCAATGGGGAGCCGACAAGGGTGTCGCTGCCACCAACCATCAAGACTTCATTAAATTCGATAGTGCTTCCATCTTCAGCGTCGGTCAAGGCAATTTGCAATGTTTGGCCTGGCTCAACGCGATACTGTTGGCCACGGTCTCGAATAATGGCGTACACGATGCCGCTCCTTCTGGCGGTTTGGTCCGCCGCTGATAAAAAAGAGAGGGGCATCTGCCCGCCCTCTTATAACATTTTTTCTTTACAACACGGCATCGGATTATAGCAGAGAGCCTTGATGCTGTCAACCACGCTGATTTGAATTTTTAGGTCTCGCGTATGGCTTAGATCAATCAAAATACTTCCATACCTTCCAACAGCGCCCCTCACCCCGCCCCCTCTCCCACGGCGGCGGGAGAGGGGCATTCCAACATTTAGGATAGGGTGATTCCCCCTCGCTTTGCTCGGCAAGAGGGGGGTCTAGGGGTGAGGGAATGTATTTATCCCCCTTTGGAGCTAGCTCAATCGTCATTTTTAGACCCCACAAATATAACTAGCTTTTGACCCTGTTTTAATAAATTATTAAGTATGGTATTCTATAGTACCAAACTAGGAACAAAGAATAACGAAACGCCACATCAGATCAGCAATTCCATTCTGAAAGGAAGTTACATGAAGGATCGTCGGCTGATTACCCTGCTCGCGTTGTTCGTCCTTGGGTTTGTTGGGGCTAGCTTGGTACAACCAACGCAGGCCAAAACCGTTAGTAGTGATAACTTGGTCTTGGGCAATCCCAGCGGGGCCGTCGCCAGCAGCAGCTATCCGACCAATTATTTAATTCAACGCAACCAATATGCGCTCTCGTATCACCGCGATAATGGGATTGCCAATTGGGTCAGTTGGCACCTCGATAGCGGCGATATTGGTAGCGTTTCACGCAGCGATTTTCAAACCGACACTAGCTTGCCCAGTGGTTGGTATCGCGTTGCCACTGGCGATTACAGCGGCAGCGGCTATGATCGCGGCCATATGACTCCCTCAGGCGATCGCACCGCCACCACCGCCGATAACCAAGCCACCTTCTACATGACCAACATTATTCCCCAAGCGCCCGATAACAACCAAGGCCCATGGGTTGACCTCGAAACCTATGCTCGCGAGTTGGTCAGCGCTGGCAACGAGTTGTATATTATCAGCGGCGGGGCTGGCTCACGTGGCACAATCGCCAGTGGCAAGGTGCGAATTCCGAATTCAACCTGGAAAATCATCGTCGTGCTTAGCCAAGGCAGTAACGACCTCAGCCGCGTCAGCAACAACACCCGCGTCATCGCGATCAACATGCCCAATGTGCAAGGTATTCGCGATAACGATTGGCGCGATTATCTGACCACGGTTGATGCTCTCGAAAGCTTGACGGGCTATAACTTCCTTTCAAATGTCTCAACCAACATCCAAAATGTGATTGAAGCCCGCGTCGATGGCTCGACCACACCAATTCCGACAGCTGTACCAACCTCGGGAACCAACCCAACCGCCACTCCAGTACGCACGGCCACCCCAACCCCCAGCACCGGCTGTACATCGAGCCGCCTGTTCTTCTCAGAATATGTCGAAGGCAGCAGCAACAACAAAGCTTTGGAACTTTACAATAATACTGGAGCCAGCGTCAGCCTCAGTGGCTATAGCATTCAGTTGTATGCCAACGGCTCGACCAGCGCCAGCAGTAGCGTGAATTTGAGTGGCTCGGTCGCCAATGGCGCAACCTATGTGATTGCCAACGCCTCGGCATCAAGTAGCGTACAGAATCTTGCTAACATCACCAGCAGTGTGGCCAACTTCAATGGCAATGATGCACTTGTGCTGACCTACAATGGCACGGTGGTTGATAGCTTTGGCCAAGTTGGCAACGACCCAGGTAGCAGCGGTTGGGGTGGCACAACCACCGATCGCACGTTGCGCCGTAAAGCAACAATCAGCGCAGGCGATACCAATCGCAGCGATAGCTTCACCCCAAGCAGCACCTGGGATAGCTATAGCCTTGATACATTCAGTGGCTTGGGCAACCACAGTGTCAGTTGCCCATAGGCCGCAAATCGTGCTGAATTGAATATCTGCAAAGGGCTGCTGGAGGAAAATCTAGCAGCCCTTTCATTCTTAAGGACGAGGGCGGTTCGCTCTCGAATACCTGTTTAACGATCGGTCAGCCATGGTATGCTTAGGCAGTGGGTAGGCTCCTAGCCTACAGGAGGAAACGATTACATGGCAATGTTAAATATTGTTGATGTTAAAAAATCTTTTGCCGGAACTGAAGCAGTTCGGGGAGTAAGTTTTAACGTCGAACCTGGCGAATTGTTTGGGGTACTTGGCCCCAATGGTGCGGGTAAAACCACCACTATCCGCATGATTTTGGATATTTTGCGCCCCGACAGCGGCTCAATTGAGGTGCTGGGCGGCGCAATGGATGAAGCCAAAAAGAACCGCATCGGCTATCTGCCCGAAGAACGCGGTCTGTATCGCAACCTTAAAGTTCTAGATTGTATGGTCTATTTGGCGACACTCAAAGGCCTTGAGCGCAACGAGGCTCGCAAACGCGCCAGCGACTATCTTGAACGGGTCGAGCTTGGTCATGTGGCCCAAAAGAAGGTCAGCGAACTAAGCAAAGGGATGCAGCAAAAAGTACAATTTGGCACAACTATTTTGCACGAACCCGATATTGTGATTATCGACGAACCATTTGAGGCGCTTGACCCAGTAAACACACGTATGGTCAAAGATCTATTGTTTGATATTCGGCGCGAAGGTCGGGCAGTGCTGATGTGTACCCACCAAATGCACTTAATCGAAGAAATGTGCGACCGGATTGTGATGTTCAATCGTGGCGAGATTGTTTTGAATGGGACATTGCGTGATGTTCGCCGCCGCTTCGCTCCCAATGCCGTTTGGGTTGAAGGCCATGGCTCATTCGATAATTTGCCAGGCATCGAGAGTGTCCAAACTGAAAACGGCCAAGTGCAGCTCAATTTGCAAGCTGGCACCAGCCCGCAAAGCGTTTTCCAAGCCTTGGCCAGCCGTAGCGACACCACCGTTGATCGTTTTGAAGTAGCGATTCCCTCACTCGACGATATTTTTGTGCGAGTGGTTAATGGGGAGCGTGGCCAATGAGCAAGGCAAAATGGTGGACGATCGCCGCGCATGAATATAGTGTCCATGCCAAACGCAAAGGCTTTTTGCTAGCCACCTTTGGCACACCATTGCTACTTGGCGCAATCTTTGGAGCAGTGATTGCCTTTGTGGCCTTTGGCAATCAGAGCAATAATCTTGGCGTTGTCGATCAAGCTGGAATTACAACCCAACTGCCTGCCACAGTCACAATTACCGATACCTTGCGCAAAGATGTCGATGTCATTCGATTTAGCGATGAAAATCTAGCCAAAAATGCCCTAAGCAATCAAGAAATTGATGGCTATTTGGTGATTCCCAACGATTATTTGCAAACGGGCGCATTGCGGGGAGTCGCTGCTGAAGGCAATTTGAATAGCGATGCCCAAGGTCGCTTCAAAAATTACATGCAAAAAGCGCTGATCAGCCATCAAGCACCGCTTGATAGCGTTCGAGCGCTTGAACCAATTAGTGAAGTGTATAACCGCAAACCCAATAGCAATGCAGAAATTAGCGAAGCCCAAGGAGTGTTGCTATTTTTCACTCCTTACATCTTTGGCATCTTTCTGTTTATCACCGTATTTAGCTCAAGCGCCTACCTGATGACGGCCTTGGTCGAAGAAAAAGAATCACGGGTGATGGAGATTCTGGCAACCTCAATGCGTCCCTTTGAGTTGATGCTGGGCAAGATTGTTGGGCTAGGCTTGGTCGGCTTAACCCAAATCAGCATCTGGGTCGGCACAGCGCTGCTCGGCTTTATGATTGCCCGGGCCAACATCGACGATCTAGCTAATCTGACGCTACCAACCAATGTGTTACTGATTGGGGCCATCATGTTTGTGCCAGCCTATTTGATGGTGGCCGGGGCATTAGGTGCAATCGGAGCGGGGGTTTCAGCCGTCCAAGAAGGTCAACAATTCTCGGGGGTCGTCTCGCTCCTGATGATTTCACCAGTCTGGTTTATGACGCTGATTATTGAAAACCCCAATGGCTTCTTAGCCGTGTTCTTGAGCATTTTCCCCTTTACTGCGCCAATTGTAATGATGCAACGCGTTGCTTTAGTGAGCGTTCCAGCTTGGCAACTTGGGCTCTCAGTGGTTGTACTGGTTGGCATGGCAATTGCCATGATTTGGCTTTCAGCGCGAATTGTGCGGATTGGCATGTTGCGCTATGGCAAGCGGCTTTCGTGGGTCGATATCCGCCGTGCCTTGAGTTTGGGAGGTCAGCATGGCGAATAAAACCTTCAGTGTCGCCCAAAATGAATTTATCAAACACATTCGTAAACCAACATTTTGGCTGGCTGTGTTTGGCGTACCCTTAATGATTACGATCATCAGCTTTGTGGGCCAATCAGGCAACAATAGCAACCGCGATGGTTTTGCCGTACCAGGTTTAGGCGATCCGACCAAAATCAACGAAGATATTTTGGCTGGCAAGCTCAAAATTGGCTTTGTCGATCAAAGCGCAATCATCAATGGCATTCCCAGCAGCTTTGACCCGCAAACCGCCGCGCTGTATGTGCAATACCCTGATCTTGATCAAGGCTTGGCTGCCTTAGAAAAAGCCGAAATTCCAGCGCTGTATGTGATTCCAAACGATTATGTTGCGACTGGCAAGGTTCAGCGCTATAGCAACCAAGTTAATCCATTTGGCGATAGCATCCAATCATCATTGCTGGAGCTGCTGTTGAGCAGCAGTTTGTATCCTGATACTGGCAGCAGTTATGCCTTTTTGACCCAACAACCAACCGCTCAGCTGAAGGTTGAAGGACCAGATGGGCCAACCAGCAATGTAGCCAATGAAGGCGAGCGCATGCAATCGGCCTTTATGTTGGGCATGGGCTTGGCGTTGCTGTTATATATTTCCATCTTCTCATCGGCCAACTTGCTGTTGCAATCGCTGATCGAAGAAAAAGAAAATCGGGTGATGGAAGTAATGCTCTCATCATTACGACCACGCAGTTTGCTCCAAGGCAAAATTCTTGGTTTAGGCCTGTTGGGCTTAATCCAAGTTGGCATCTGGATTACGATTGGCGCAGTGGTGACTGGTCAAGGTGCAGCATTGAGCAGCATGCTCGCAAACGTTGAAATTCCGCTTGGGGCGTGGGTTTTGGCCTTGATTAGCTTTTTGCTTGGCTATGCTATGTATGCGTCGCTCATGGCCGGAATTGGGGCGGTGGCCAACACCATGCGCGAAAGCTCACAGCTAACCATGATTGTAGGCCTGCCAATTATTGTACCATTGGTGTTTCTCAGTGTCATTATCGAGCAACCAAATGGCGGCTTTACGGCGGCCCTCAGTATGTTCCCACTAACCGCGCCAGTTGTACTAACGATTCGCAGCGTCTTAACCAGCGTGCCATTTTGGCAAATAGCGGTGTCGGTAGCCTTAATGGCCTTAACCGTGATTGGCTTGCAATTTGTCACGGCTCGTATGTTTCGCGCCAGCACCTTGTTGCGTGGCAGCAAAGCCTCGTTTGGAGCCATGTGGCAAGCCTTGCGCCAATCAGAGTAATGCAACAAACCAACGATTGCTAGCGTAGATTTCCCTAGCAATCGTTGGCAAAATTGCTCTCGTTTTTTAGCAGCAAATCTGCTAAAGTAGAGCCGAGTTGGAAATGTTCGCGTGTTGGGCTTTGTGTGGAAGAGCTTTGCTCTAGGAGGAAACAAGCGTTATGCGACGACGCATCAGCTTACTGCTGGCTTTGTTGGCGATCTTGTTTACGACAATGCCTGCCTCGGCAGAAATTGTCAATGTCCCTTACTTTGAAGAACCGGAATTGCTGCTTGCTGAAGATGAGTTGCTCAAACTCGCCCAACTGCAAGACAACACCTACCCCAGTGTTGGCACCAAAATCAGCCCCGATGACACGACGGTGGTCATTGGCAACTATCGTTATAGCGACACTGGTTCAGCTTTCTTGAATGTTGTTGATGGCTCGATTGTGCCAATTCAGCCATTACAACTCCCCGAAGATAGCGATTTCTTCCCTTTGGCAGCCACCGAAATGGTTTGGCTTGATAATGACAACATTGGTCAAGTCTTATACGACCTGTTTATGGGTGGGATGGTGCTGTCCATTAATCGCTACAGTGGCCAAATTAGCTTGTATCCAGTTAATTTGCCATTCTTACCGTTATCGATTGCGCCCAATGGCTCGCGCTTGTTGGTGGTCACCTTCGAAGCATCCGAACTTGAAGCAATGCGCCAATCGCCCGATTCGGTGAAGTTGCCATTCAACATCGAAGCCCCAAAAACCACCATGGAACGCACCATGCCCAAGGATCGGATTGCCTATTACAGTCATACCGATTCACGCCGCCACATGAGCGAAGAAACCCTTGATTTGGCAATCTTCGATCTAACGACTGGCGCATTAACGCCACTCTACAGCGTGCCTGATCATACCTTGCTCTACGATTATGCATGGTCAAAAGATGGCTCAAAATTCGCTTTGATTCGCGATACGGTGATTTTGGGCGAAGGTTTTGGTGAAAAGCGCTTGGTTGACGTGATGACCCAAGATGCACTTGGCGGTCTTTCACCCAAGGATAACCCACTCTTCACCGAAAATGTGCTCGATATCTTCGATCTGACGACTGGCAACTTCCAGCCAGAAGCATGGCGAGCGGTTGATGGCGATGGTCGCGTTGTTCGCGACATCGAATGGAGCACCGACGGCCAACGCTACATCGTGCGCTTGGAACGTCCAGCTCAAATCGCTGGTCGCCCACACCCAACCTATATCTTCCCAGATATGGCCAGCTATCAATTCCGTAGCGTCGATGGCACGTTGCAACGCGAATTGTATGCACCTGAATTGCAAACCCCTGAAGCTTCAGGCTTCTTCTATCTCTCACCAGATGAAGTCTTGTTCATCACTGCCAATGGCACCAACCAAGCCTTGTACTACTTCAACCAAGGCTCAGGCGAGTTCCGCAAAGTGTCGAACATGGATGGCACCTATTTTGGTGTAACCACCACGAATATGAGCCGTCAGTTGATCTTCAGCTACATGTCGTTCAGCCAGCCAGCCGATATTTATCGTTTGAACTGGGATGGCCAAGCGCTCAGTCGCTTGACCTGGGCCAACGCCGAGCTTGAAAAAATTAATAATGTTCGAGTTGATAGCGTTTCGTTTACCGTCAGCAGTGGCGCACAACGCAATGGCTTCTTAATTCAACCTGCTGGCGCTGAGTTCCCACCAAAAGATGTGCCAATCGTGATGTGGCAAGAAGGTGGACCACGCGCTACAATGACCCAATTCTTCGCGACCAACACTGAAAATCCCTACAACCTGTTGCCAAACTTTGGCATCGCGGTGTTGTATGTGCCACTGCCTGGTCGCTTGGGCTTCGGGCCAGAATTCTTGAACGCCTTGGCTGATAATGACAACTTCGGCAAGATCGATATCGACGAAGGTGCCGAAATTATTGGCCAAGCAATTTCACGCGGTTGGACCTCACAAAATAAGGTTGGGGTAACTGGCTGTTCATACGGCGGCTATTTCAGCGCCCAAAGTATCACCCGCCACCCAACTCGCTACGCTGCTGCCAACCCACAATGCACCTTGCTCAACAACGCCAATGAATTCCACTTTGGCTTGGGGCCATTAATTGCCTACCTCGAAGGTGGCACACCAATGGATAAGCCCGCTGAATATGCCGCTGATTCGCCATTGAATCGCGCTGATCGCGTGCGCACTCCAACCCTGTTGTTCCATGGCGAATACGACTTCTTGCCAGTCAAGTATGCCGTTGACTTCCATGACCAAATCGAAATTCAAAAGCACCGCGTCAAGTTGGTGACCTATGAACTCGAAGGCCATGGTTTGAGCGACCCTGCCAACCAATATCGCGCTGCCCAAGAGCAAATCTTGTGGTTCCGCCAATATTTGAGCGGTAGCCCAAGTGTCGCTGCCGAGCCAGTCGTGACCGATGCCGCAACCATGACAGTGCCTGAAACTACTGATGTAATCGTGTTTACGGAAACCGCTACGTTTGCAGCACCAAGCTTGCAATTCGGCAAGAATCTGATTACTGCTGAATAACTACGTTCGGAATGCAACAGGCGGGGCAATAGTTGCTCCGCCTGTTTTTATTTAAGCCAAGTATCCCGACTGTAGCTCGCGTTCGATCATCGCCAACAACAGCCCTGAGCGAATGCTGACTTGGGCCGATTCTGTTGCAAATTCGTTGCTAACGCCTCGCGCTGGGCCAATTGGCAAATCTTCGTCGCGCAATGGGTAGCGCAAGCCCTCAGTACGTACTCCCGCAACATCGCCCAAGGGCAACAGCGAAACCCGCAAACCAAGTTTACCCTGCAGCTGCAATTGATCACGAATTAAGCGCACTTCCCAATTGGCATCAAGCAACGCCACATCACGCCCAATCAAGGCTGGATGGGTCAGCAAGAGTTGGTTGGCCATATGCATATCGGGCCGACCACCAAGCGCCGCCAGAATCCGAATCTGATCCGCGCCGCGTTCAGCCGCCAGCAACAATGCCAATTCGAGGTCGGTTTCGTTTTTGGCCGCTGGAAAGCGCTGAATCTCAACCTTGCGGGCTTGCATAATCTCCAAGGTTGCAGGCTGAATCGAATCCAAATCGCCGATAATCACATGCGGTGTAACCCCATGATTCAAGGCATGACGTGCCCCGCCATCAGCAGCAATCAATAAATCGGTACTACTCAATAAAGGCAAGGCCGCCCGAATATCGGCTTGCGGCGCGTCGGCAATAATAACTGCTAGCATTAGGCTCCTTGGCTCAGTGGCGCTAAATCCAATAATTCAGTCAGCGAGTTAATTACATAATCGGTTTGCACAGCGCGTATTTTAGCTTCAGGCCGCTGGAGCAGTACGGTGGTCATGCCAAATTTGGCTGCGCCAGCATGCTCTTGGGTATCGCCATCACCAACATACACCACCTCACGCGGGTCAACATTCAAGACATCGAGGGCATGCTGATAAATGCCAGGCTCAGGCTTGGCCGAACGCACATCGCAGGAGTAGGCAAGTGCATCAAACAAATTTAGCAAACCCAGCGGCTCCATCATCGGGATGGTTTCGGCTGAGCAGTTGGTGACCAAGGCAATTTGGTGGCCACGTGCTCGCAAGGCTTGCAAGGTCGGTATCGAATCGGGATAAACGCGAAGCGTGCTGAAAAACTCCAAGCGCTGTTTGGTCAGCGTGGCATGCACCTCAGGTGTAACGCTCATCCCCAAATAGCCCAAGGTTTGATCAACAATCTCTTCAGCCAAACGATAGGTGCCAACCATCCGCGCTTGATACGAACGACCAGCCGCAGCATGAAAGGCATGCTGCTCGATGCCGAGCAGCGGGGCTGCCAAGGTTGCCCAGTTGTAAGCGGGGTCTGGCTCAATCAAGGTAAAGTACAAATCGATAAATACAGGTCGTGGCATACATACTCCGTCGCAAAAAACATTCTTGCAGCTATTGTATGCAGATTGGCGTTTTATGGTACGATGCTGGCTGATTGTGGCCTTTAATTCCGAAGGGTTGTGCATGGATCGGCCCAGCGTTTCGATCATTGTGATCAATTTCAATGGTAAAAAACACCTCGTTGATTGTTTAAATTCGTTGTTTGTTCAGCGCTACCCAAGCAGTGCGCTTGAAATAATTGTCGTCGATAATGCCTCGCACGATGGCTCCTGCGACTTACTTCGTCAGCAATTTCCCAAGGTTCGTTTAATTGAAAATCGTGAGAATCTGGGTTTTGCTCCGGCAGTCAATCAGGCGGTACGGCTCAGTCAAGCCCAATATGTTGCCTTGATCAATAACGATGCCAAAGCCGATCCCAACTGGATCGAGCATTTAGTTGCCGATATCGAAGCGCATAAAGCCGAAAAGGTAATTGCGGTTGGGGCAAAAATGCTCGATTGGGAAGGCCAACAGATTGATTTTATCCAAGCGGCGTTGAATGTCTTTGGCCATGGCAATCAGCCATTTACGCGCATGCCAACTGCTAGCATCGCAGGCCAAGCTGGCCCACAACTCTTTGCTTGTGGCGGGGCTATGCTGGCCGATCGGGCGTTTTTTTTGGCAATTGGCGGCTTCGACGAAAGCTATTTTGCCTATTTTGAAGATGTCGATTTTGGCTGGCGAGCATGGTTGTTGGGCTACCAAATTCGTTTTAATCCATCAGCGCTGGTCTATCATCGCCAACATGCCACCGCCAACACTATGGGCGGACATCAAATTCGCGCCTTACTTGAGCGCAACGCCCTACGCACCATCATCAAACATTATGCCGATGAGCAATTGTGGCGCATTCTGCCAGCTGCCATTTTGCTGATTATTCAGCGTAGTTTGCTCGATGGCAGCGGTGGCTTTGATCGCAAAGAATTCGATTTACGGCTGCGCAAACAGGGCGACCAAACCAGCACCATGCAAGTTCCCAAGATTATGTTGAGTTACATCGCGGCTTTGGGCGATGTGCTTGATGGCTGGGATAGCTTGTGGGCTGAGCGTGAACGCTTGCAAACGCTTCGCCAACGTAGCGATGCTGAATTATTTAATTTGTTTGAACAACCATTTGGCCTGATCGATCTTGATGTGCGTTTGCATATGCAGCAGCAAACCATGGTTGAAAGCTTTAAATTGCGAGAACTTATGCCCAACCCAACCACGAATGTGCTGATTGTCAGCATTGATCCCTTGCAAGCAGCCTTGGCTGGCCCGGCGATTCGCAGCGTGCAAATTGCCAAACAACTGAGCCACTCCTGCAAAGTTGTGCTAGCAGCGCCCGATCAGGCCGATCTTGCCATTCCAAATGTTCAAACCATCGCCTTTCCTAGCAACGATGGCCGCAGCTTGGGTGAGTTGGCGCTAAATGCCGAGGTCATTATTGTTCAAGGCTATAGTTTGCAAAAATATCCCCAATTGCTGAATGCTGAACGCATTTTGGTGGTCGATCTCTACGATCCCTTCCATTTTGAAGCCCTTGAATTAGCCGAACGCCGTGGCCTCAGTTTAGAACGAGCGCTTGAACTGAATGATGCCAGCGTGGCAGCCTTGACGCAACAACTAGCGCTTGGCGATTTCTTTATCTGTGCCAGCGAACGCCAACGTGATTTGTGGCTGGGAGCCTTGACCGTTAGCAAGCGCTTGACTCCCGAACACTATCGCAATGATCCAACCTTACGCAAGTTGATCGATATTGTGCCATTTGGCTTGCCCAGTGAGCCACCCCAAGCCACTCAGCCAGTGATGCGTGGCGTAATTGAGGGCATTCAGCAAAACGATGTAATTGCATTATGGGGCGGCGGCATCTGGGAATGGCTTGATCCATTGACGATCATTCGGGCCATGGCCGAATTGCAGCAGAGCCACCCCCAATTAAAGCTGGTCTTTATGGGTGGGCAACACCCGAATACCCAAGATGTTGGGGTGATGCAGCGGTATAGCGAAGCAGTTGAGCTAGCAAAACAGCTGGGTTTATACGCCAAAACGGTCTTTTTCAATCAAACATGGGTCGCCTATGATCAACGGGTCAACTATTTGCTTGAGGCCGATTTAGGAGTTAGCGCTCATCATAATCATACTGAAACCCGTTTTGCCTTTCGCACGCGATTGCTCGATTACCTCTGGGCCAGCTTGCCAATGATCGTTTCGGCAGGCGATAGTTTGGCCGATTTGGTGCAGCAACAACAGCTTGGTCAGGTTGTCGCAATCGAAGATGTCCAGGGCTGGGTCGCCGCTTTAACCCATGCCGCCGATCATCCTTCCGATCGTCAGCAACGCCAAGCCCAATTTGCCAACATTCAACAAGCCTATACCTGGGAACAAGCTTGTGCGCCGTTGGTCGAGTTTTGTCGCCAACCACAGTATGCTGCCGATAAACGCCGCAACGTCAAAGCCCAAGGCCAACAATCAGGCCAAACCAGCATGCGCTACCGTATGGATGAGCTTGATCGGGCGGTTGCCGAGAAAAATGAGCATATCGCCCAGCTTGAGCAGCATATCAAAGCGCTAGAAAACGGTAAAGTCATGCGCTTGTTAAAGTGGGTCAATCGGTTGCGAAAAAGTTAAAGGGCAGAGCTTTTAACCACGAAGAGCACGAAGAACGCCATAACCACTCCTTTGTGTAGCTGCGTGCCCTTTGTGGATCAAAAATCAAACGCACCAATCAAATACCGATGATCAGATACGCCAGCCCCTGTTTCAAGCTGGATTGGACGGATTGCTGCGTTATGCCAGATATAGTCGATGCGGACTATGGGCGGATGCCACGATCGCTGCGGCCAACTAAAACCCATACCCACCCCGCGTTCGTGCCAACTATCACCCCAAACCGTGTTCAACGCCGCATAGCCCGCCTGTTGCTCAACCGTATTAAAATCGCCAGCCAAGAGCACTGGCTCGGTTGTTTGGCCAAAATCAGCGATCATTTGCCCAATCGCTGCCTCTTCACGCTCACGCTCGAACCTGAGCCAACGAATCGGGCTATGCTCAATATGCACATTCACCAAAATTAAGGGTTGTTGGGGGTGCTGCACGCGATAGGCTCGCCGATAGCATTGCCAATAGGCACATGGATGAATCAGCGCAAACGGCCATTTGCTCCACAAGGCCAAATCGGCTGGTTGTGCCGCTCCGCTCGCTGGGCGAAATTCAACATACGGATACTTGCTAGCCAAGGCTGTTTGTAATGGTTTACCCAAACCGACATCGACTTCTTGCAGGGCAATTAAATCGGGTTGTTCATCATCGATCACTCGTAGAATATCAACGCTATTTAAATTCCAACCAGCTACATTCCAACTGAGCAGGCGTAAGGCTGGCGTTGTATCGGGTCTTGGTTGAGGTAACCAACGCTCAGCATACAACCAAAGCCAGATCAAACCGATAAAGATTGCCATTACACTCAGCCAGCGCCGCCGTTGCGGAATTGCCCACAGCAATAATGGCAGGGCTGGCGCAAAAAACCATGGTTGCAGCACGCTCAGCAGATCAATCACATTGCTGTAACTTAGGCCTAGCCCAAACAACCACAAGCCTAGCCAAAACCGTGGCCAACTCATGCGCGGCGTGCTCGTGCGCGATACCACACTGTCAAATAGAGCATCAAACCAAAACTGAGAAAATTCGCGCCACGCGGATTAATCGCGCTCCACAGCCAATTGCCAGTTTGCTCGCGTAAATCATCAAACAATTTACCAAGCTTGGGAATCAGCAATAAATCGTAGCCCAACACCAAACATGTGGCGATCAACGGGGCAATAATTCGCCGCGAACCTGCCAAAACCACAATAATTAAGGCAATTGCCGAAACTCGAAATTCGGCCAACGTCGGCGAGATATAGCTAAAACTGACTGCGAACAGGCCACCAGCCAAGGCCGCCACGCCGCCACCCCAAGCATACGCCAAGCGTTTGAGCGCCACAGGTGCAACCCCAACACTGGCCGCTGCCAATTCATCGCTGGCCAAGGCCGCCAAAGCTCGCCCATAATGCGAACGCACCAAGTTATAGCCCAAGATGCCAACGCCACAGGTGATTGCTAACACTGCATAATAGGTCGCGCTAGGCGTAGCCAAATCTAAGCCAAAAATTTGCAGGTTAGGCACGCCCGAAATGCCGCTTGAGCCATTGGTCAGGCTGCGCCAATTTTGCAACACGCGCTGTGCAATTACGCCAAGTGCAAAGGTAACAATTGCCAACAGTTCATTATCAAGCCGTGCTGCTAAAAGCCCAATCAGCCAACCAAATAGGCTGCCGCCAATCCCACAAACCAGTAAAATTCCCGCCAACTCGCCCGAGGCGAGCCATGTTTGCCAACCGCCATGCAAGCCCGTGCTCATTAATCCGACCAAATAAGCGCCCAATACAAATGGCGCAGCATAGCCTAAATCTAGCATGCCGCCCCAGCCAACAATCAGGTTTAAGCCCAACGCCAGCAAGCCATAAATCAAGATCTGAATCGCAGCAACTTGAATACCCAATTCAAACCAGGCATTCAGCAACGGCACACAGGCCAAGAATGCTGGCACAATCAGCCAACGCCAGTTTTGCCGAACCGCTTGGACACTGCCAACCAAGGCCGAATTAATCGGGCTATCTTCTATTTTTGGTTGTTGGCGCAGCACCACCAGCAGCACCAACAAACCAAGCGTAAGCGCTGGAGTCCACTGGGCGGCGATAAAATAATCGCTGAAGGCCGCCAAAATGCCCAAGGCCAAGCCACTCAACAATGCTCCCAGTGGCCTGCCAACGCCACCCAATAATGCAGCAGTAAAGGCAATTAAGCCACTTTGCGCCCCGTAATTGGTGTAAGGCGCAGTGTAATACAGGCTAAAGAGCAAGGCCGCTAAGCCCGCCAAAGCACCACCAAGCGCAAAAACTTGACGCAAGGTTGCGCTGTAGTTGATGCCACACAACTGGGCCATGGTCGGGTCGGCGGCGCTAGCTTGGAGCTTCCAGCCAAAGCGGGTTCGCTGCAACAGCCAATGCAAGCCTAGCGCCACACTCACTGCCGCCGCCAGCACAATCAAATCTTTGCCTTGTAAAATTAGCGCCGCATCGCCAAACAAATTGCCATGCGGCAACAGATCAGGCACATTAATGCGGGCTACTTCGGGAATGCCAGGCACACTGCGATGTTCGCCTGGAATGACGGCGTTGGTCAGGGTACGCACAAACAAAGCGGCTTGGTAGAGCATAAATGAAATGCCAAGGGTCGCCATCAACGGGGCTAAACGCGAAGCCCCTCGAAAAGGCCGAAAGCCAATTTGTTCGATGAGCAGGCCTGTGCCTGCTCCAACCACTGCACAAATGGCCAGCACTACCAGCAATCCTAGTCCAATCGAGAGCCATGAAGCGCCAACTTGCAAGCCCAAAATCGTGATTGATTCGGCTGCCAAAACCGTGAGCAAGGAAAATAAATCGCCATGGGCAAAATTGAGCATGCGCACAACGCTATACACCAGCGTCACACTGATCGCATTCAGGGCGATAATTGCCCCATTGGCCAAGCCAAAAATCACCAATTGCAGCAAAAGCTGGCTACACGAAAACTGGGCACTACCACAAGCAGTCATTGTGATTCCCCCAAGCAAAGTGCGATTGTGGAGTTGAGCAGAGGGTTATTTGTAATGGTTTCTTAGGTTGGTAATAATCGCTAGCCCTCACCCCCAACCCCTCTCCCACTGCGGCGGGAGAGGGGAGTTCCCCCCTTCATACTGAGCTATTTCCCCCTCGCCTCGCTGGCGGGAGAGGGGGCTAGGGGGTGAGGGCATGTCAACCGAGTTCGCTCTTATGGTAGCTTAAGCCGTGTGGCGACGCAAAAAATACATCTGGCTATCGAAGGGTTCTTCGCCAGCAGGTGGCAAATGACAGCCATATAAACCATTAGGCAGCAAAATTCGCGCTTTGGCGGTATCGCGCCATGCCACGCCCAAGATTTCTTCACGAATATAGTTCAACAAACTTGGGTCTTCAATTGGGAATAAAACCTCAACTCGGCGATCTAAATTGCGCTCCATCAAATCGGCGCTGCCAACATACAATTGCTCATCGCCGCCATTGCGAGCATAATACAGACGGCTATGCTCCAAAAAGCGCCCAACAATACTCTTAACTTGGATGGTTTCGCTCAAGCCTTCAACCCCAGGCCGCAGCGAACACATGCCCCGAACCAGCAATTGAATTTCAACCCCAGCCTGCGAAGCCCGATAGAGCAATTGAATGATGTTTGGGTCAACCAGCGAATTCATTTTGAAAATTAATTTGCCGCTCCGCCCAGCTTGTTGATGTTGAATCTCGCGCTCGATCATATGGGTCAAGCGGCGGCGCAAATTGATCGGGGCAATCCACAATTTGCGAAATTGGCTTTGGCGCGAATAGCCCGTCAGAAAATTAAACAAATCCGAGGCATCAGCCCCAAAATCAGGATTACAGGTCAGCAAACCAAGGTCGGTATAAATATTGGCAGTCACGGCGTTGTAATTGCCAGTGCCAAGGTGTAAATAACGTGATACGCCATCGCGCTCTTTACGCACTACCAAGGCCACTTTGCAGTGCGTTTTCAAGCCCATCAAGCCATAAACCACATGTACGCCTTCACGTTCCAAGGCCTTGGCCCATTCAATATTGTTTTCCTCATCGAAACGTGCCTTGAGTTCGACCAACACCGCCACCTGCTTATCGTTCTCACGCGCTTTGAGCAAGGCTTTAACAATTGGCGAATTCGAGCCAACCCGATAGAGCGTTTGTTTAATCGCCAACACATTTGGGTCACGTGCCGCTGCTTGCAGAAAATCTACCACTGGCATAAATGAATCATAAGGATGATGCAATAGCACATCGCGGCGTTGCACCACATTAAAAATATCTTCGCCAGTTGAGAGCACCGCTGGCACACTGGGCTTGAATGGTGGCAACTTCAACTGCCAACGATCCAAGCGCACGACACTCATGAGGCTGCTCAAATCGAGCGAACCATTCAACTGATAAACATCATCGCGCTCAACCTCAAGATTATCGATCAGCAAATCGACAATTCGTGGCGGCATGGTTGAGTGAACTGAAAGCTTGGTGACTGAGCCAAAACGGCGTTGACGCACACCTGCCTGAATCGTCTCAAGCAAATCGGCGGCTTCATCTTCTTCAATTTCGACATCGGCGTTGCGAATCACCCGAAACGTGTAGGCCTCAGAAACCTGTACGCCAGGAAAGAGCGTGCTAATATTTTCGGCGATAATTTGTTCAAGCCAAGTATAACAAACGGTATTTGGATGCTCGCTGGGCACGCTGACCAAGCGTGGCAACGAAGCCGGCACTTTGATTCGCGCAAAATGCTCGTCGCTGTCGGGGTCTTGAATCACAACCGCCAAGTTGAGGCTCAAATTAGAAATATGCGGGAAGGGATGGCCTGGATCAAATGCCAAGGGGGTCAGCACCGGAAAAATCTCATGATCAAAATAATTTTTGAGCCATGCCTGTTGATGAATCGAAAGCTGGCTGTATTCTTGGATAAACACCCCTTCGGCGGCCAGTTTGGGCTGCAAATCTTGGATGAAACAGGCTCGTTGTAGTTCCATCAAGGGGGCAACTGCTGCCCGAATTGCGCGTAATTGCTCAAGCGGCGTTTTGCCATCGGCTGAGCGTTCAAAGACCCGCGCCGCAACTTGCTGGCGAATCCCCGAAACCCGAATCATAAAAAACTCATCGAGATTGGTGCTGAAAATCGCCAAAAATTTCACGCGCTCCAACAATGGCAATGAAGGATCAAGGGCTTCCTCTAAAACGCGCCGATGAAACGCCAACGAACTCAATTCACGATTCAGGAAATTTCGTGGGTCAGCCAGATTTAGTGGTTCAGCAACTGTGTCGGGTATCAACAACTCAGTCATGGGACGCTTCTTTCCACATTCAAGATCAAAACGGCGTTGCCATTGTACGGCAAAAAGTGTGCCCCACAACCAGTAAACCTACGACAATGGCTAAATTTAACCAAGGTTTAAAGAAAAAACTGATCGCGCCGCTCATCCTCGTGGATCGCCCCGGTAATCGCTAGAATGCCAATCCAGAAGCCGCGCGACACCCGGTAGCAGAACAATTGAAAAATACTCAGCACGCCAATTAACCCAGCAGTACCCAGAATTAAATGGTCAGGCCATTGCCAAACCAAAATTAATGCTCCAGCAAAGCCAAGTGCTACGGTGATGGTTAATGAAATCCCCATTGCCCCAGTACTTTGATCGCCAGTTCCTTCAAAGCGTAAGCCACATGCAGGGCAACCCTCAATTAGGCCAAAAAATGTTTTGAACATGTGCCCATAGCCACATGTGGGGCAACGCCCACCCAAACCACGCCAGAGCATCAAAAGTGCATTAAACATCATCAACCTTTCGTTGCTAGATTTGCTAAAACCCGTTGTGAGTAATCCTTAAGTCCTGTTATAGCCTAGGACAGGCCTAAAAACATGTGCATAGAGATGCTTTATGCTGTATGATAGCGAAAATTACTCCGAAATGAGCAGCAAACTCACGCTTGCCGAGTAGCAATATCATACGTATAATAGGCACATACTCCATACGCAAGCTTTTGTTGTGGCTCATCTTCGCGTTCGACTTCAGGGAGGCCGCTTGGACATCGTTAATATTCCAATTCTTAAGATCGAGAACTTTTTAATTGCTTCGGTTCAGGTTGCCCTGTATGACATGCAAGCAATTCAGTTCAAAGACGCGGTTCTCCAGAAGATCTATGAGACCAAAGCAAAAGGGGTCATCATCGATCTAACGGCGATGGATGTATTAGACAGCTTCGTAGGCCGCTTGATTAGTGATATTGCGGCGATGGCTCGCCTGATGGGGACAACCGTTGTTATTACAGGGTTGCAACCTGCCGTCGCAATTACGTTGGTGGAGCTTGGGCTTGAGTTGCCTGGTGTCACAACGGCGCTGAATTTGGAAAAAGGCATCGCTAAGTTGCGGCTGATTACGGAGAACAATGCGGATGGCAATGCCTAATAAAGTCATCACAATTCAGAGCGACCTCGACATTGTGGCGGCACGGATGGCGGCCCGCGATATGGCTAAGGCAATGGGCTTTGGCGCTATCGACCAAGCACGGATTGCTACCGCGATCTCCGAACTGGCGCGGAATATTTATCTCTACGCCGGTGAAGGTACTGTCACTGTCAGTGAAATTCAACAGGGGCTCCGCAAGGGGCTTCAGGTCGTTTGCGAAGACCAAGGGCCAGGGATCGAGGATATTAGCCTCGTGATGCAGGATGGCTATACCACCTCTAAGGGGATGGGGATGGGCATGCCAGGTGCAAAACGGCTCATGGATGAGTTCGAAATTGAGTCGGTGGTCGGCGAAGGTACCAAAATTACCTGC
Organism: Herpetosiphon sp.; assembly: GCF_003512625.1. Lineage (NCBI taxonomy): Bacteria > Bacillati > Chloroflexota > Chloroflexia > Herpetosiphonales > Herpetosiphonaceae > Herpetosiphon > Herpetosiphon sp. The sequence continues at coordinate 25,007 of NZ_DOPT01000096.1, forward strand.
CGCAAATGGAAACGCCCCTAAACAACCGATCAGCATTCACCCCGACCAAGAGCAGCACCTGCTGCTCTTTATTATTTAACTAGAATAGGACGCTTCCAAGGACAAAAAGATGGACAACATGGCGGACAACACGATCGTATTATCGCGATACAATCAGTGTGTGATCATCAACAACCATTTGTTGGAGGAAGTTCGTCTATGGCAGACACACTCAAGATTGTTGGGATTTCGGGCAGCTTGCGCAAGGATTCGTATAACACGGCGTTATTGTGGGCTGCGGCTGGGTTAATGCCCGATGGCGTGGAGTTCAACATTATCCTATTGCATGATATTCCGTTATTCAATGAGGATGTTGAGCAACACGGCTTCCCAAGCAGCGTGCAACATCTACGCCAAGCAATTAGTGAAGCCGATGCTGTACTGATTGCCACGCCTGAGTACAACTACTCAATTCCTGGCGTGCTGAAAAATGCGCTCGATTGGGCTTCGCGGCCTGGTAGCGCTGGCGAGATGCCACTGAGCGGCAAGCCCTTGGGAATTATTGGCGCAAGCGTCGGAGCCTATGGCACTGCTCGCGGTCAGCACCATTTACGCCAAGTGACCGTCAATACCAACATGCATCCCTTAAATAAACCTGAGGTGATGATTACCTTCGCAGACAAAAAGTTTAGCGATGGTCAATTACACGATGAACCAACCCGCAAGGTTGTACGTAACCATTTAGAAGCGCTTGTGGCTTGGACGAAACGGTTAAGTCAATAAATAGTTAACTTAGGGCAACCGGGTCGTCGCATGTTCACACAAAGGAGTGTTGATTATGTCGATTTTGGGCTTACATCATATTACAATTGTTAGTGCAGACGCGCAGCGAACTGTTGATTTTTACACTGGCGTACTGGGGCTGCGTTTGGTCAAGCAAACCGTGAATTTCGACGATCCCGGTTCCTATCATCTTTATTTTGGCGATCAGCATGGCTCTGCTGGTACGATTATCACTTTTTTTGAATGGCCACGTGCGCCGCGCGGGGCAACTGGCCTTGGTGGCACGCACCACTTGGCGCTGAGCGTTACCAACGAGCAAGCTTTGCTCAAATGGAAACGCCGTTTGCTCGACGCTAAAGTGCGGGTCAACGGCCCCTACGATCGCAACTATTTCAAATCGCTGTACTTCCGTGATCCCGATGGTACAATTCTCGAAATTGCGACCAAAGGCCCAGGCTGGACAGTCGATGAGCCATTGGAAAGCCTTGGACAAACAGCCTTGATGCCACCCAAAGAATTGATGAGCAGTAATCGTAACGAATGCGATATTGCCACGATCAATTGGCCGGAACCAGTGCCCGAAATTACCGCCGATATGTCGTTGCACGAAGGCTTGCACCATATTTCAGCGATTGGAGCAAGCGTCGAGCGTTCGCACGAGTTTTATGCAGGCATTTTGGGCTTGCAACGGGTCAAAATGACCTATAACTTCGATGATCCAACCTCGGCGCACTGGTATTGGGGCAGCGAGAATGGCAAGCCAGGCACGGTCATGACGTATTTTGAGCGTGATCCAGCGCATACCCGGCCTGTGCGCATGGGTGCTGGCCAAACCCATCATATTGCTTTTGCAGTGGCCAACGACGATGAGCAGTTAGCATGGCGCGAACGCTTGTTGAGTTTTGGCAAACGGGTTTCGCCAGTGCAGGATCGCACCTATTTCAAAAGCATTTATACCAACGATCCCGATGGGCATATCATTGAGTTGGCAACGCTTGGGCCTGGTTTTGCAGTCGATGAACCAGTTGAGCAATTGGGCAAAACGCTGAAATTGCCACCATGGCTCGAAACTCAACGCAGCCTAATCGAAGAACATCTTACGCCGTTGGTTATTCCATGTAGCAAATTGGCAGTGGTGGAGCAAAGTCATGCATTCTAATCCGATTATTCAAACTGGAACTAACCTCGAAAACGCCACAGGAGCCATGATTATGCTGCATGGACGCGGCGCTGATGCTGCCAGCATCCTCAGTTTGAGCCAAGCATTTGAGCGGCCAGATTGGGCCTATCTTGCGCCCCAAGCCGATAATCATACCTGGTATCCACAGCGTTTTGTCGAGCCAGTCGCGGTCAATCAACCAGCACTCGATTTTGCCTTGGCAGCGGTTGGTCGCGCCGTGGCCGAGGCCGAAGCTCTCAAGATTCCGCGCAATAAGATTGTGGTGTTGGGTTTTTCGCAGGGTGCATGTTTGGCCTTGGAATGGGTGGCCCGCTATGGTCAGGGCTTGGCTGGCGTAATTGCGCTCAGCGGCGGCCTGATTGGCGCTGGCACGCATTTGACCAGCTATAGCACGAACCTCGCAGGCACAACGGCATTTCTCGGCTGTAGCGACCGTGATTTTCATATTGCTGCCGAACGGGTGCGCGAAAGTGCTAGCGTTTTTGAGCAAGCTGGGGCCATCGTCGATCTGCGGCTTTACCCAAATATGGGCCACACCGTCAACGACGATGAAATTAGCGCAATTCAAGCTTTGTTGGGCAAGTTAGTTTAGTTGGTAGCATGCCCTCATCCCCAACCCTTCTCCCACTGCGGCGGGAGAAGGGCCTTCTACCCATCAGGATTGGATGGTTCCCCCTCGCCTGCTGGGCGGGAGCAGGGGCGAGCTTACAAGGGTCGGTTTTCGCTGTGACCCACGGATACGCTGGTTCATCGATGAATGCATACATATCCTTGATTGCCCTTGAGGGGGTGCAGGGGGATTAAAGCCC
>NZ_DOPT01000096.1:27857-52198 GCF_003512625.1 Herpetosiphon sp.
GCGGGACGGAAGGGTGGTGATCTCAATATGTGACTGCTAGCACGTTTATGGTTAAACCCTCCCTCGAAAAGAGCGAGAAGCTAAAGGGAAGACAATGTTTGATGCTCGGTTTCGTGCAATTTGACAAACAAACTATTCTCCGCTATAATGCCACGCGCAACGATAAAACAAAAGCAACGGGGTGTAGCGCAGTTGGTAGCGCGCGACGTTTGGGACGTTGAGGTCGTAGGTTCGAATCCTATCACCCCGACCACTACAACGAGGGCAATTTGCTCTCGTTGTTTTTTTGTTGTTTTGCTGCAAGGAGCCAACCATGCAGATTCGCGATGCGATTATTACGGTTACCAATCGAACGGATTTAAGCCAAGACGATGCGGCGGCGGTGATGGAGCAGATGATGAATGGCGAGGCCACGCCAGCCCAAATCGCGGCCTTGCTCACGGCGTTACATTTCAAAGGTGAAACTGACGCAGAAATTGCTGGTATGGCCCAAGTGATGCGGGCTAAATCGCTTGCCGTGCCCCACGATGGCGGCGTGGTCGATACCTGTGGCACTGGTGGCGATCATTCAAATACCTTCAATATTTCAACGACTGCAGCGTTTGTGGCAGCAGGTGCAGGCGCAACCGTCGCCAAACACGGCAATCGCGCTATGTCGTCGAAATGTGGATCAGCCGATGTGCTCGAAGGTTTGGGGGTCAATATCGAGCTTGATGCTGAAGGTGTGGCCCGCTGTTTGCGCCAAGCAGGCATCGGCTTTATGTTTGCGCCTAAGTTTCATCCCGCAATGCGTTATGCTGGGCCAGTGCGCCGCGAAATTGGCATTCGCACGATTTTCAATGTCTTGGGGCCACTGACCAACCCAGCCCGCGCCGAATATCAGGTGATTGGGGTTGCTAACGCAGGTTTGGCCGAAAAATTGGCCAATGCTCTAAGCAAAATGGGTATTCGCCGTGCCTTGGTGGTGCATGGCAGCGATGGGCTTGATGAAATTTCAATCAGCGCCTCAACCTTGGTGTTTGATGTGCGAGCTGGGGCTACTCCCCAAGCCTCGACAATTAGCCCTAGTGATTTTGGTCTAAGCCTTGCGCCGCGTGAAGCAATTGCTGGTGGCTCAGTCGAGGAAAATGTGGCCATGACCAAGGCAATTCTTGAGGGTAGCGATACTGGCCCACGTCGCGATATTGTGCTCTTGAATGCCGCCGCCGCATTGGTTGCTTGTGAACGCGCCGATTCGTTTGGCGAGGCTTTGCGTCAAGCTCAACAGGCCATCGACACTGGCAGCGCCAATCAGCGTATGCAACGAATGATCGAGGCCAGCAACGGCTAGCGTTGAGCGATCAATTGGCCGAGTGCTTGATTTTCACGCCAAATTGCCAGTGGTGAACGGGCTGGTTTAATCCAATGATCAAGCTCAGCGATGCTAGCCGTGCGGCGAGCTTGAATTGCTTGGCGCTGTTGGCGTAGTTGGGGCAGTTGGCGCAAGGCATGCAAACGCCCGCTGACCGTTGTCCAGCGGCGGCGCACGATAGCCTGTGCACAAGCCAAACCATCGTAAGCTAGCATTAATGGGAGAGCGCGGGCCAACAACGGCGTTGGCCAGCAACGCAAAATTACCCGCCAGCGATTACGCGCAATCAGCCAATCCTTAAAGGGCGAACCTTCGCCGCCAGTGGCCGAGTAGATATGCCGAGCGACGGCCTGCGGGGCTAGCACGGTTTGCCATTCGCGCAACTGCAAACGCCAAGCCAAATCGACATCTTCCAAATAGGCAAAATAGCCTTCATCGAACATGCCGACATCGGCTAAAGCGGCACGTCGATAGGCTACCGCTCCACCGCTGCCACCCCAAATTGGGCTTGGTTGGCTGGCTAATTGAGCAACTGGCTGCAACAACCCAGCATCAGTTGCCACGCCATCGCGATAGAGCTGAATTCCGGCTGAGGCGATGATTTCAGGTCGATGCGCGAACGTCATCAGACCAGCGCTAGCAGCAAGCGTTGGTTGGTGCTGAAACGGCGCGAGAATCGCCGAGATAAAATTTGGCTCAACGATTGCATCATTATTCAACAACAACAGCACATCGCCACGCGCCACATGCAAGCCAACATTGACCCCACCGCTAAATCCACGATTGTTGGTGAGCGCCAACAAGCGCACTTGGGGATAATGTTGATGCAGCCACGCCGCCGAGCCATCATGTGAGCCATTATCCACCACCAACACTTCGATTGAAGCATCGCATTGGGGCAATAAGGCGTTGAGGCAATCAGCGAGCAGTGCTCGGCCATTCCAATTTAAAATAATGATAGAACAATTCATACAAAAAAAGCGATTGGTTACCCAATCGCTCGATCCTTCATCCGAAATTAAGAATCAAATAACACTTCCAGCCAACGCCGCCAATTGGGCGTTGAGTCCACAGGCGGCAAGGCCACAGGCTCAGCGGCGGGAGCTTCTAAGGCAATCGTTGGCGAAACCGTCAACGTTGGCGTAACCACACTGACATGCAACACCACATCGCCTGGTTTGGCCATATCGAGCATGTCGCGGGCCGCCAATTCAATCGCCGCATCGGAGCGCACATAGGCAGCGCGATCACGCAGGGCTTGGCTTTCGGCGGCCAAACGGGCATTTTCGGCTTCCAAGGCTTGAGCCTGTTGCTCCATGGTATAGCCTTGCACCACCAAACTGCCAAATAGCACCATCAAATAGAGCGCAAAGGCTGCCAAGCCCCAAGTTACGGCCAGCGTCGCCCCACTGCGCAATTGGGTTGGTTGCGGAATCTGTGGTTTACGCCATTGTGGCCAGCGCCAACGAGCCATAACATCATCCTCAGGTTTAGATAGTCGTGTTAGCCTAGCACATCGCTTGGGCAAAAAACTGCCTTGATCGATGACAAATTGCTAACAATCAGCATTGAGGAATTAAACCCCGCTTGGCTCTTCGTTTAAGCGTGAGCGTGGAGCATCGAGCAACAATGGCTCATCGATATTTGAAGTCATGCTGCTTTGGCCACGGAACAAGCCACCTGGCTCGATATGTAACGAAGCGGCAGTAATATCGCCCCAAACCTTGCCCGAAGGCGAGATTTCCAGTTGCTCAGTCGCGATGATTTCGCCTTTGACTGCGCCTGAAACGTGGATATTCTGGGCCTTGAGCGTAGCAATAACCCGCCCAGTTGAGCCAACGATCAAATTGCCAAGCACCTCGATCTCGCCCTCAACAGAGCCATCAACCCGAACATTCCCGTCGGATTTGAGGGTTCCAACAAAGGTGGTATTGGCTCCAATCACGGTTTCGGGCTTGCCGGTTGGCGATTGGGCGATTGGTTGTACCACTTTTTTGTTACCGAATAAGCTCATGAATTGCCTCCTGTTGTAGCGGGTTGAGCTGCTGATTCCACTGAGGTAAATTGACCAAGGGCTTGCGCAATTGATGCAACTTCTTCTTCGGAAAGCGTATGGGTTGATTGGCCGCGTTGCACAGCCTTGGCGTAGGTGCGCACCCCTGAACGACTGTAGATACTGCTCAGGACAACCCCACTTTGTTCGCCATCGAGCAGCGCCAAAGCATAACTTTGATCGCCGCCAACATCGCCAAAGGGATTAAAGCGCACAAGCCCAACATGATGCAGGCTGCTGCGGCCCAAACGCCGAACTTCACGTTCGAGGGCGGTTATTTGATCATCGTGATGCGCAACTTGCAGCGAGCGCTGAAGCCAAATATCTTCAAGATGTTCAGCATCAACGCCTTTAGTGAGGGTAGTGTAGCGTTGATCGATGGCGCTCAGCCGTTTGCTTAAACGCCCGATCCAGATCAGCAAGCCGATAATCAGTAGGCCGCTGCCGATCCATAAGTAGAAGCCATAGGTTGTCCAAAAAGCTATCAAGGATATGCCTCGTCTTCAAAACTGCCCTTTATTATAAACGAGGCTATCACCCTCACGCAAACGCCAACCGAAAACAGACATAAGGATGAAGGATGAAGAACAAGGCGGAAGGCAAAAGGCAAAAAAGGTAGCAGGGAATAGTAGCTAATCAAATCAATCTGTGGAATCTGTGACTAAAAACAGCAATTTGTGGCGACAATAGCCAAAAACCCATAGCCTAATCTTTGTGTTCTTCGTGTCCTTCGTGGATCATCCCTTTGCGCTTATTTTGCATAACTCAGCGAAATCGGCTAGCATAGAGTGCTGATTATCGTAGGAGTGTGGGTATGTTGCCACCAGCTTTGCGGGTTGCCTTAGAACGTGAGTTAACTGGCACTGATCAACGGCGTTTAGCGGCGGCAGCCAGCGGGCTTTCCGAGCGCTACCGTGCAGGCCATAGCCGCACGACCGCGCCATTTGTGCAAAATGCCGCCGATGTGTTGGCCTACGCCGCCACGCGCATGCCCGCAACCCTCGGGGCCATCAAAGCCGCTTGTGCTGAAATCGCCCAACGCCAACCAAACTTCCAGCCTCAAACGCAGCTTGATTTGGGAGCTGGCACTGGAGCAGCAACCTGGGCCGCCAGCCAAACATGGTCAAGTTTGCTGCAGCATCAGTTAATTGAACGTGAAAACACCATGTTGCAACTTGGTCAACGGTTAATGCAGGCTGGGCCAACTTCGCTCCAACAAGCTCGCTGGCAACAAGCCAATTTACCCAATGCCAATGCCTTGGGTAATTATGATTTGGTGACGATTGGCTATGTGTTGGGTGAATTAAACGCAACTCAGCGCCAACAATTATTGCTCCAAGCATGGCAAGCCAGCAGCGGTGTATTGTTAATTGTTGAGCCAGGCACACCGCGCGGCTTTGAATTGATTTTGGCAGCTCGCACGTTTTTACTCGAACAACAAGCCCATTTAATTGCGCCATGTCCTCATCAACAAACGTGCCCAATGCAAGCCAACGATTGGTGTCATTTTGCCACCCGCATCGAACGCACCCGCTTCCATCGTAGCTTAAAAGCTGCCGAGTTGGGCTACGAAGATGAAAAATCGAGCTATATTGCGGTTAGTCGCCAATCAAGCCAGCTAGCGCAAGCACGAGTTATTCGCCACCCCTCGCAACAACCACAGCGCATCCAATTGCAACTCTGCACACCCCAAGGCCTTAGGAGCATAACGATTAATAAACGTGATGCCCAATGGAAACAAGCGCGAAAAGCCGAATGGGGTGATAGCTTCGAGCTAAACCCAACCCAAGATTAACCTTAATCATTGACAAAACTAGCAAACTAAGCCCCTCAGACCGTGCTATACTAGCAATGGTATCAGCACATTGCACAGCGTATTAATTTGGCTGAATTCCAGCCCAAGCCAAGCCCAAGCCACGACCTCATCGGCGCTTGGTTTATGCGCTTTTTACCCTTGAAACAGGTCAAGCTTTGCTTGCGTTTCAAGCTTTTTTCAAGTATGCTACAGGGAAGCAAATGCCATTTGAAGGCATGTTGTCAACCTGATTTTCCGGCACAGGAGGCTCTCAAATGAGCGATGTAGCAGTAAAACCAATGACTGCCATTGAAATCGATCCAGCATTGGTCACGGTGACGGCATCAGCAGCAAATCGCTTGTTGTCGATCAAGCAAGAAAAAGAATTGTCCGATGAATATGCCCTGCGGGTTTTTGTAGCCGGCGGTGGCTGTTCAGGTTTGCAATATGGTATGAGCTTCGATGATCAAACCAACGAAGGTGATACCGAATTCTTCGCCAGTGGCTTGCGGGTAATTGTAGACCCAATGAGCGCTCAATACATTGGCGGTGCCTCGATCGATTACATCGACAGTTTGATGGGTGGCGGTTTCAAAATTGATAACCCCAACGCAACCTCAAGCTGTGGCTGTGGTAGCTCGTTCAAACCCAAAAACGGCGAAGCTTCCGCCAGTGGTGGTAGCTGTGGCAGCGGGGCGGGCGGCTGCGGCTGTCACTAAGCCTAGGCCCAAGCCTTAAGCTGTTTGACGATACAGTGAGCGGGGACGAGCAACTCGTCCCCGTTTGTTATGTTTCATGAAGCGCAGACATTTCTATGGTTGGTTGGCGCTGCTCTATACATTGGCCGTATTTGGCCTAGCATGGCATAATTGGACAGGTAGCACAACCCAGCCTAGCCTTCAATTGCAAATCGGAGCCACGATCAGCGCAGCCTTCCAGCAAGGGGGGCGGGCTGCTTTGATTAATATCATCGGAAATGTGGCGGCATTTGCCCCTAGCGGCTGGCTTTTAGCTTTCTGGCGGCCCAAACTGCGGCTTTGGCTCATTGGCCTCATTGGCCTTGGGTTAAGCTGCACCGTCGAGCTTGGTCAATATTGGCTGGGCTATCGGGTTGTTGATATTGATGATGTTGTGTTGAATAGCTTGGGGTTTAGCCTCGCTGGCAGCGTTGCTCGCGCAAGCCAACGCTTGATTCAACGGTGTACGAGGGAAGTCGATCGTGGCGATTCCAGCTGATCATGAGCTTTGGCTCACCGCTTATTGTTTTCAAAGTAATAATCATCAAATTATCGCCGCCGCCGTGCGGACGATCACCCAATGCCACGATCAAGCTCCGACGCTGGCCCAATGGCAAGCAACCCAGCCCTTCGCTGAACAGGTTGTTCAAGGCATGCCAACCTCATATCATATCGCACCTGCTGAACAAGGTTGGGTACTGGTTTATCCCAATCGTTATGCCAACTTAGCCTTTGCCTCATCACTCTCACGTCAATCGCGCAAATTAACGATCGCCTATTTTCCTGATCGCCGCGAAGCCTGGGAGCGTGGTCACCCTGCCGATCTGCCAAGTTTGCCCGATTTTGGCTTGCTTGATTGCCGTTATTTTAGCCAATTGATTCAGCCACCAGTTGCCGATTGGTCGCAATGGATACACCTGTGGCATCCACGTTGGATTGCCCCTAGCCAAGGAGCTTAAGATGTATAACAACCAAAGTGCCGAAGACATTGCCGCCCGTATTGCCGCTGGGGAAGATTTGTATCTGCTCGATGTGCGCGAACCCAATGAATGGGAAATTGCCAGTATCGCAGGCAGCGAACGGAAAGCAATGAGCCAAATTAACGATTGGTGGGGCGAATTGCCCAAAGATCGTGAGATTGTGGTCTTTTGTCACCATGGCGGTCGCTCGGCTCAAGTATGTCAGGCGCTTGCTACCCAAGCAGGGTTTACCCAACTAACCAACATGACTGGCGGGATTGATCGCTGGTCGGTAGCAGTCGATTCTAGCATTAAGCGCTACTAAAATCTGGTGGTGATGATGGACATGCCGATCCAGCAAACCAGTGAATTTATCCAAGGCTTCGAGTTATTCAACGCTGGCCACTATTGGCATGCCCACGAAGCTTGGGAAGTGCAATGGCTCCAACGGAACGGCAACGAACGAGATTTGCTCCAAGGCCTGATCCAAACAGCTGCGGCGTTGGTTCATTGGTCGCGGGGTAACCCCAAAGGTTTGTTGCTCAATTGGCATAAAGCCGCTCCCAAGCTCCAAGCCGCCCTAACTTGGGTCGATTTTCTTGATCTTCAGCATGTGATTGTTACCATGCAAGCACTGGTTGATGATCAGGCTAAGCATCCGCCGCAATTGCGTTTCGTTTCAGCTTCCGATCCACTTTGCAATCAACATTGAGGGTATCGTCATGTCGGAGATCATTTTAGTTGTTGATGATGAGGCTCGTAGTATTGATACCTTGCGACGGGTGCTTGAACGTGAGCGCTATACCGTGCGCATCGCTCGTGATGGTGTCGAGGCACTAGCTGACATTCAAGCATGTATGCCTGATTTGGTCTTGCTCGATGTAACTATGCCCGTTATGAATGGGTTTGAGGTCTGTCGGCGGTTGCGCGACCGCGAGGAAACCCAATTGTTGCCAGTTGCCATGCTCACCGGCCTTAACGATGATGAATCGCGGATTTTGGGCTTGGAGATGGGCGCTGATGATTTTATCAACAAGCCGTTCGAGCGCACTGTGCTCTTAGCTCGCATTCGCTCGCTGCTCCGAGTGCGCCGCCTCACCGAGGAACTTGAAAGCACTGAGCGGGTGATTTTCACCCTCGCAACCACAGTCGAATCGCGTGATCCCTACACTGAAGGCCACTTGCGCCGACTAGCTTCGTATAGTTATGCCTTGGCGACGGCCTGCGGCTGCGATGCCAAAGAGTCGCGTTTGATTCGCTATGGTGGTTTGTTGCATGACATCGGCAAAATCGCCATTCGCGAAACGGTGCTGCAAAAAGAGGGCAAACTCACCAGCGAAGAATACGACGAGATGAAGAAGCATCCGCAAATTGGGGCCAATATTGTCGCGCCAATGCGCTTTTCGGTTTCGGTTGGGCCAATGGTTTTACACCATCATGAACGGTGGGATGGCAAAGGCTACCCGCATGGAATCGCTGGTGATACAATTCCGCTAGGGGCGCGGATCATTGCGGTGGTTGATAGCTTCGATGCAATGACGACTGATCGACCTTATCGCAAAGGTATGAGCCGTGCCGAAGCAGTGCAAGTGCTTCAATCGGGGCGCAACACCCAATGGCAAGCCGAATTGGTCGATCTCTTCGTCGAATTGATCGAACATGGCCATGTGGCTTCGGATGATCTTAGTTGGGTGCTGCGCAACGCCTAAACTCAATGCGCCTTAAACGGGCGTTTCAGTGAGGTAGCTATGCATCCTGATTTGCTTCCATGGTTGCGTTGTCCGGTTTCACAAACCAGCCTTAGCCTGCACGATGCCCGTTGGCGCGATGGCATGATTTGGTCGGGCACTTTGGTCAGCGCCGTCGGTCACAGTTGGCCTATTCGCGATGGAATTGTCGATCTGTTGCCACGCGCGGCAGCTTGGAACGGCGCACAGGTGGTCAATCGGCTGCCATTAGCGGCTTGGGGCTACGAACGGCTCTGGCGTTGGCAAGCGTTGAGCAAACTCAGTGGGCGCAGCTTTCCGGTCGATGAAGAATTAGCCTTGCTGATGGCCCAATTAGCACCACAACGCGGTGGTGTCTACCTCGATTTAGCTTGCTCGAATGGCTTGTATGCGCGGGCAATCGCCGCCGCCCTCCCCGCAGACAGCTATTGTATTGCCCTCGATCATTCGTTGCCAATGTTGCGCGAAGCCCAACGCCGCAGCCGCGCAAAACGCCTCAAAATTAGCTACATCCGTGGTTTAGCCGAAGATCTGCCGTTTGCCGACCAATGTTTGGCGGGCGTGGCGTGTGGTGGCTCGATCAACGAGTTTGTTCGGCCAGATCGGGCAATTTCTGAGGTACGCCGCTGTTTGCTAGCCGCAGGCCGCAGTTTTTGGATGCAAGCCCAGCAGGCCGCTTCACGCTCAGGCCGTTTATTGCAAACATTTTTATTGAGCGGCGGAATCCAATTTCTGGCAGGCGATCAGTTTGTCGAAAGTTTACGCGCCGCTGGCTTGTATGTCGCCTATGAGCAGCGCGATGGCGCAGTCCAAATTGTGGCAACTCGTGGCCGGATTATTGCTTAGCTATTGCGGATTTTGCCCATAGCATGGCGCTCTGATTGCAGGATACAATTCATGGCACAAGCACAATTACTCTATATCGGAACTGAACAAGGCGTGGTATTGTTGAGCAATCCAGGTCGAATTGATCGCTGGATCTCAGTTGGTATCGAATTAGCTGATCAGGCTATTGCCGCCGTTATTTGCCAAGCCGATGCCCCAATGCAAGCCACAGTTTGGAACAGCAACCAAGCTTGGCAAACCAAGGATGGTGGTCAATCGTGGCAAGCGCTTGAGCCAGCGCCTAGCCTGATTGCACCAAGCCAAAGCATAGAACTTACAGGCCAACCTCCAGCCACAATTCGCATCGCCAGCGATCCCAACCAACTCGAACGTAGCAGCGACGGCGAAAGCTGGCAACACTTGGCAATTGGCCAGGTTGGGGAATGGAGTTGTTTGATCAGCGTAGCCTATCAGATCGATAGCATTTACGCGGCAACCAAGGCTGGGCAGGTGTGGGTTTCCAGCGATCGGGGCCGCACATGGGCACTGTTGAAACAACAACTTGCGCCGATTACAGCCTTGGCAATTGGTCGGGTTATCTCTTAGCAGCAATGTTTGGTGGAGCACATGAGCAAAATAACCGACCGATTCACCCATTTTAGCCAAGAGCCGCTCTACAACACCAAGGCAGTGGTGCAACGAACAGGCGTTGCCGCCGATACGCTGCGAGCTTGGGAGCGTCGCTATGGTGTACCGTTTCCTGAGCGCACCGAAGGCCGCCAACGGGCCTATTCTGATCGCGATATTGCGATTATCGATTGGTTGCGCCAACAAACGGAATCGGGATTAACCATCAGCCAAGCCGTGGCCTTGCTGCAAACCGATAGTGTGATCGAACAACCAACGTATGATCTAGCGCCATTGGCCGAATTAAGCAACGATTGTGTCCAAGCCTTGCTCAGCTTCGATGTGCTCAAAGCTGAAGATATTTTGAACAAAGCCTTTAGCGTTTATCCGGTTGAAACGGTTTGTATCGAAGTCATCGAACGGGTGATGGTGGCAATTGGCGATGGTTGGCATGCTGGTAAAATCTCAATCTCGCAGGAACATGCCGCTACAGCGTTTATGTCGTTGAAATTGAGCAATTTGATTCATCAAGCGCGAACTCGCTCCAACCGTGGAGTGATTGTAGTGGCAACAGTGCCTGGTGAGCAGCATGAGCTTGGGGTGATGATGGTAGCCTTGTTTTTGATGCGGCGCGGCTGGCGAGTTGTCTACCTTGGCAGCAACCTGCCTGCTGCCGAATTGCTGCATACAGTGCAACGGCTCAGCCCGAAATTGGTAGCGCTGAGTGCCACCACCAAAGACAATTACAGCCAAGCCGTGCAGTTGCTCCAAGAACTGCACAAAATGCCAAAACCACCAATCATTGGCTACGGCGGAGCGGCGTTAAGTGGCACAACCCAGCAAACCGTGTTGCCAGGAATCTTTTTGGGCTATAACGCCGACCAAGCTTGCGATAAAATTGAGGAATTATTGGCCTAATTCTTGCGCCGACTCATCCAAAACCAAACCGTTTGCGTAGCACCAAAAGCAAACCTATGGTGAGTCTGTAGCAGGAAGGATGCGCTATGTCTTGGCCTTCGCTCGATCCTCAAATGTGTGCTGGGTTGACCTTACCAGCTCAATTTATTCCAACGGTTGCCGAGTGCGTGTCACATCAGCCCAGCAACCAATGGCTTAATCATGCTTATGCCCATTGTACCGAACTAACGAACGTTCACTCAAAGAGCTTCTATTTTAGTACTCAATTGTTGCCTGCTCGGAAGCGTGATGCAATTCGGGTGTTGTATGCTTTCTGTCGAACGAGCGACGACTTGGTAGACATGCACCCTGAAACAGCCCCAGAACGTTTGCAACAATGGCTCAAAACCTTGCGTTCCACCCCGCGCCACGACGACCCCGTGCCATTAGCTTGGCATCATGTGCGCAACCATTTTCGCATTTCTAGCAAACTTGAATCAGAATTATTGGCAGGAGTCGAGATGGATCTCTCGATTAATCGCTATGCGACCTTTGCCGATTTATGGCTCTATTGCTATCGTGTGGCTTCGGTGGTCGGGTTGCTCAGCATGCAGGTAATTGGCTACGCTGCAGGAGCCGTGCCCTACGCAATCAAATTAGGCGTGGCCTTGCAATTAACCAACATTCTGCGCGATATTGGCGAAGATGCGCGGCGCAACCGAATTTACCTACCAAAAGAAGATCTAGAGCGCTTCGGGGTGAGCGAACAAGATATTTTGAATGGGGTGCGCAGCCCACAGATGCAGCAATTATTACAATTTGAAATGCAGCGGGCGCATCAACTCTACGATGAAAGTTGGCAGGGCATCGGGTTATTGCACCCCGATTCACGCTTTGCCGTGGCAACCGCCGCAACTGTCTATCGTGGCATTCTTGATCAGATTGTGCGCAATAACTATGATGTGTTTAATCGACGCGCCAGCCTCTCGTTAGGGGCAAAATTGGCTTATTTACCCAAAATTCTCTGGCGCTTGCGCAAGCTCAACCGTGAGTTTCCGCTTGATCAATGGGGGCAAGTATGATTTTAGTAACTGGTGGCACAGGCTATGTTGGTTCACGTTTGATTGAAAAATTACGCCAACGCCCTGAGCCAGTGCGAGTGTTGGTTCGCACCCCAGAAAAAGCTCAAAAGCTGGTTGCTGGCAACGTTTCAATTGTCAAAGGCGATGTGACCGATCCTGAGTCGTTAATCGCGGCGATGAAAGGGGTCAGCACGGTTATTCATTTGGTGGCGATTATTCGCGAACGTTCGGGCGGAATCAGCTTCGAACGGATGAATTATCAGGCCACGGTTAATGTGGTCGATGCCGCCAAAGCCGCCGGAGTCAAGCGCTTTTTGCATATGAGTGCGCTTGGCGTGGTCAACGACCCCAATTTGCCCTATATGGATACGAAATTTCGCGCTCAAAAATATGTTGAGGCCAGTGGCTTAGACTGGACGGTCTTTCAGCCGTCGGTAATTTTTGGCGAAGGCGATGAATTTATCAATACCTTAGCCGATTTGGTACGCCGCCCGTTGATGATTGCCCCAGCGCCGTTTGTACCAGTGGTTGGCGATGGCAAAACTAAATTTCAGCCAGTTTGGCGCGACGATGTGATCGATGCTTTTATCAAAGTCTTGGATGATCACAGCACGATTGGCCAAATCTATCAATTGGGCGGACCAGAAGCGCTAACCTACGAGCAGATGCTTGATCTGATTATGCAAAAATTGGGCAAAAAACGTAGCAAAATCTATGTGCCAGTGCCGTTGATGAAGCCAGCAGTCTTTATGATGGATAAATTGTTGCCCAAGCCACCAGTCACGCCCGCCCAACTGACAATGCTTAGCCTTGATAATAGTGCGCCGCAATCGGCCACCGAACAGCTGATTGGGCATAGGCCGTTGGCTTTAGGCGATGGTATCGACTACATCAAAAAGCCAAACGCTGCTCGCCATAATTAAATGATAAACCCGTCTGTTGAATTGATTGCAACAGACGGGTTTTCGGTTTAACCGACAAAGAAGAAGCCAATCCCAACGATAATATAGACCGCCAGCAACATTGCTCCTTCTAGCCAATTACTCTCACCATCCATTGAAACAAAGGTAGCAATAATCACACTCAAACCAAGCACCATCACCTCAAACAAGCTGAAGAACAAGGTCATTTGCTGATCAAACAGCATGCTAATAAACACCAACAATGGTGCAACGAACAGGGCAATTTGCGTGCTTGATCCCAATGAAATCGTCATTGAAAGATCCATTTTATTTTTGAGCGCTGCTTGAACCCCAACTAAGTGTTCGGCAACGTTGCCCACAATTGGAATAAAGATAATCCCCAAGAATAACTCGCGCACGCCCAACGAACGGGCAACTGGCTCGACCACACCCACCAAAAATTCACTCATAAAGACAATTGCTAAGGTACAGACAGCCAAAATACCAACTGCGGCTTTAATGCTCATAGTGGCTTTATGGCTTTCGATTTCGTCGGTTTCTTCAAAGCCAGTGTGTGAAATTGTGCCCGAATCACCATCACGCAGAATGTAGATCATACTCAAGATATAGACGATGATCAACACCGCCGCCACACCAATTGAAATAGCCCGTAGTTGTGGGTCATCAACTTGGGTTTTAAACACATCAAGCGCAACATTGGGATCGGCGATTTCTTTGAACAATTCAAACAAGGTTGGAATAATCAAACCAATCACTGCCAGCGTCATCAGCGAGGCCGACATCCCAGTTAGACCACGATCAAACTTTTGCTTGCCATGCTTCAAGCCGCCAAGCAGGAAGCTAAACCCAATGATCAAGAGCAAATTACCGATAATTGAGCCAGTAATTGAAGCCTTGACCAACTCGAATTTACCTGCTTTCAATGCCACAATCGTGATGATCAATTCGGCAGCATTGCCAAGTGTCGCATTCAGCAAACCACCAATTTTTGGCCCAGTGTGAATCGCTAGCTCTTCGGTCGCCTCGCCCAAAAACCCAGCCAATGGAATTAAGGCCAAGGCTGAAAAAACAAAAATCAACATCTCGTTATATAAAAAGAATTCAGCGACCACCGCCAACGGCACAAACAACAACATGTAATGAATCCAGCGCAGTTTCATCGTGGATCATCCTCACACTAGCGAAACAAGGAACTTCCTATAGGGCTGATTAACGACGACAGCGTATCGACATTCGCCAATACGCTGTTGATTATAGATCGTTCTAAATACTGGTTTTACTTGGTGCTTTCTTCAACTGCTTCTTGCAAATATGAAGGTTGGCGCAATTCAACAGGCTTTTGAGTAACTTTCTTAACCCGTAAGTTAAGCATTTCGACCAATACCGAAAAGCCCATAGCAAAATAAATGTAGCCTTTGGGAATGTGTTGATCCAAGCCTTCGGCCACCAACGACATCCCAATCAAGAGCAAGAAGCTGAGGGCCAACATTTTGACGGTTGGGTGACTGTTGACAAAATCGCTGATTTTGCCTGCTGAGAGCAACATCACGCCCACCGAAATCACCACTGCTGCGATCATAATTTCAATATGATCAACCATACCCACCGCTGTAATTACCGAGTCGAGCGAGAACACAATATCCAAAATTAAAATTTGGACAATCACTGAATTGAACGATTTGGCTTTGACATTTTGCTCATGATGCTCAGTACCTTCCAAGCGTTCATGAATTTCAAAGGTTGCCTTGCCCAAGAGGAACAAGCCCCCAACCAGCAAAATTAAGTCGCGCCCTGAAATTTCTTGGCCAATAACCGTAAAGAGTGGCTTGGTTAAGCTCATAACCCACGAAAGCGAAAGCAACAGCAAAATCCGTGTGATCAAGGCTAAGGCTAAACCAGTTTGGCGTGCTTTGGCTTGTTGGGCTTGGGGTAATTTGCCCGATAAGATCGAAATAAACACAATATTATCGATCCCTAAGACGATTTCGAGCATAGTCAAGGTTAATAGGGATACCCAAGTCTGTGGATCAGATAACCATTCCATACAGGTGCGCTCCTTCAATTAGCGAAAATGAATTCTTCCAAATTGTATGCAATCATGCTGCAATGTAAAGGGTATAATTTCTCATATGATACGAACACATGCTTCAATCGAATGGCTGGCCAGTTTACCTACCAGCGAACGCCATGTGCTGGCACATTTATGGCAAGTTGCCGATGCTGCTCAGCTTGGGCAACCAAGTGCCATCCAAGCCTTGGTTGCGCGTTTATCCACGCCTGAACGCTCAGCGCTTGATCGGGTGATTGCGGCTGGTGGTAAGCTCGCGGCCAAATCGCTTGAACGTGAGTTTGGCAAAATTCGCTCACATCGGGATATTGTGACTCCTCGGGCCTATTTATTGGCGCTGCACGGCCAAGCTTCGGTGCTTGAACGTCTCTATATTTTGGGCTTGCTTCAGCCACTCAAAACGCTGGACGGCGAGTATTACGTGATTTTTAGCGATTGGTTGCAGGCGTTGCCAGCAGTTTCGGCCCCCAGTTTGCCAACCTGGCAGCAACATCCCAGCCCAAGCAACTGGATCGAAGCAGATCTCAATCAAACCGAAACGCTGCTGACTACGATCTTGGCGCTGTGTTATCAGCAACCGCTCCAGCTGACCCGCCAACTTCAACTTGAACGCGATGGTTTGAAAGCAATCTGTCAACGCATAGCAGTTTCTACGCCAGCAAGCGAACGCCAATTTCCTCAATTAGCCTGGCTGCGAAATTTGGCGCTTGAGGCTGGCTTATTACACATCCAACATCAACAGCTTCAGCTCGCTGGCAACCCAATTAATTGGCTAGAAGCTACGCCCAAACAGCGGTTAGAGCGCTTATTTAATGCCTGGTTGGTTTGTGATTTTGATGAGTTTAGCTTGACTGAGTTGCAGCCTCAGACTCCATTTACCCTCCAAGCTGCTCGCCAAGCCTTATGGCAAGTATTAACAACCGCGCCACCCGATCAATGGTTGGCCTTCGACGATCTACTGGCACAAATCCAAGCCTTACATCCCGAACTGTTGCGCAGCGATTTCGAGCAGCCCGTAATTCACAATCAATCCAATGATTCATTCGTTGGTTGGCAACATTGGGCCAAAGTTGAGGGCGCATGGATCAAAGCCGCCTGCCAAGGGCCATTGTTCTGGCTCGGCTTGCTTGATGTCGATCAACTTAACCATCCACAGGCTTTGCGTTTAACTCAATGGGCAAGCTGCTTACTCGATCCAGCGCACGAGCCAAGTCAATTTGCTGGGCAACTACAACTAAGCAGCGATGGCCTGATTCGGGTTCCACCAACGGTTGAGCCGCTGCCGCGCTTTCAAATCCAACGCATCACCGAATGGCAATCAACCGACAGCCATGGCACCATGCTCGTGCGCTTGACCGCCCATTCGTATAGCCAAGCCTTGCAACGTGGCATTCAGGCCAGCCAAATGCAAACATTTTTGCAACGCTGGTGTGACCGACCAGTGCCAAACGATTTGCAAAGCTTATTTCAGCAATGGCAAAACGATCGCCAGCACTTATTGGCTCGTCCGGCTTTATTGCTGGAAGCCGATGATCCCAGATTACTCAACGAGCTGGCTAAACTGCCTAACTTACCACCCTACGCCGAGCTTAATCCCCAACTTTGGGAATTGGAAATAGCTGATAGTGCCGCATTAACCAATCTGTTGCATACAGCAGGCTATGCAATCAACCCAGTCAGCGAGCCAGATCAACGGATCAGTGACCATGATCTTAAACAGTTGATTACGGCCTTATTGACGGTTCAGCGTTTAGCGCCAACTGTGGTCAGCCAAGCAGTGATTGAGCGGGTGGTGCAGGCCTTGCCCAGCAGCGAACGCCAACAGCTCACAGCCAACGTCAACCAATGGCTATCAATCATTAATCGAAGCTAGAAGGAGCCAGCATGCGCGACCGATTATATACCACCGAAGCCCTGATTATTCGGCGCTCCGATGTTGGCGAGGCTGATCGGATTCTGACGATCTACACGCCGCATCATGGCAAACTCAGCGTTACGGCGCGAGGTGTGCGCAAAATGACCAGCAAATTGGCTGGCCATTTGGAGCTGTTTATCCACACCCGCTTACAACTTGCCAAAGGCCGCTCATTCGACGTGGTGACCGAAAGTCGGGTAGTCCAGCCATTTCGCAGCTTGCGCGAAGATCTCTCGCGGATCAGCCAAGGCTATTACGTGGCCGAATTGCTTGATCAAATGACCCCCGACGAGAGCGATAATCCGGCGCTTTTTCGCCTAACATGCGAAACCCTAGCAGCCTTGGATGTGCTTGATGACGTTGTGCGGCGTGATGTCATTTTGCGGTATTATGAATTACACACGCTGATTCTTTCAGGCTATCGGCCACATCTGTTTGATTGTGCTAACTGTGAACGCGAGCTTAGCCCAGATGCAGATCGATACAGCCCAATCACTGGAGGTGTTTTATGTCAACAATGTTCAAGCAACGAGCCACGAACATTGCCGATCAACCTCAATACCTTCAAATTGTTACGCTATCTGGCGCGAATGCCGCTGGAGACAGTTGTCAGCCTTGTACCGGCCCCAGCGACAGTTCAGGAAGCGCGATTAGTCTTGAAAGCCTCGTTAAGCCAAATTTTAGAGCGTGAGCTAAAATCAACCCAATTTCTCAATTTAGTGCGTGGTTGACAAGCCTATAGCTTACCACTACACTAGCCGCGATTCCCCCTAAAGGAGCACAACCAATGAGCTATGTTGAGCAACTCTTGGCTGAAAACGAAGATATTAAATATGAAGCCCATCAGCACCCGTTCGTTTTCTTGGGACGCATTAGTTTTGAAGTCGTTGTTATGGCAATTATGGTTGCAGCAATTGTGTTTATCACCAATTTGCCTGGCCAAAAATGGCAAGAAATTCAACCATATGTGCAATTTATTTTAATTGCGATCATTCTGCTCATTCTCGCCAGCGCAGTGATTGACTTCCTACGCTGGCGGAACGAAAAGTTTCTGCTTACCGATCGTCGAGTCATTCATTTGCGGGGCATTATTAATAAATCGACGCTCGATTCATCGCTCGATAAAATTAACGATGTCCAAATGCGTCAAACCTTTATGGGGCGGATGTTCAATTATGGTGATCTTGAAGTCCAAACGGCTAACGAAAATAGTGATAATCTTTTTACCTTTATTCGTAACCCACTGGAATTTAAACGCGCCATGATGAATGCCAAAGAGGAACACGACCGCGAACCAGCAATGTATATGCAATCGGTCAACGCTTATCAAAACTTTGTACCACCATATCAACGCCCCAACGATCAAGACGTTGAAGAATTGTTATTGCGCTTAAACGATCTACGTCAGAAAAATTTAATTACTGATGCTGATTTTGAGGCCAAAAAACGCGAAATTTTAAGTCGGATATAATGCCTGCGGCCATAGCAATGTGGCTATTGTTGCAAAGGATTTCAATTCATGACCACCAACCGAACTCAAGCAATCACTGGCGCAGTCGCTGCCATTCGTCAATATACCGAGCGCGTACCCCAAGTTGGCATTATCCTTGGCTCTGGCTTGAGTCAACTTGTTGATCATATTCAGGATGCCGTGGTAGTTCCCTACACTGCGATTCCAGGCTTCGCACCTTCAGCGGTGCCAGGCCATCGCGGTGAACTTGTTTTAGGTGAACTTGGTGGGGTTTCTGTGCTGGCAATGCGTGGCCGCTTTCACTTCTACGAAGGCTATGCCATGGACGAAGTAACCTTGCCTGTGCATGTGATGCGAGCGCTGGGAGCCGAGATATTAATTGTTACGAATGCGGCTGGTGGCTTAAATGCCAATTGGCAGGTCGGCGACTTAATGCGCATCAGCGACCATATTTTTATGCCAGGCATGGCGGGCTTTCACCCATTGCGCGGCCACAACGACGATACGCTTGGCCCACGCTTCCCAGCCATGCTCAACGCCTATGATTCTGAATTAGGTGCAATGGCCAAGGCTGCCGCTGAACGGGCTGGCGCAACTCTGCGCGAAGGGGTTTATGCCATGCTAGCCGGGCCATCGTTTGAAACTGGCGCTGAGATGAACTATCTGCGCGGGGTTGGGGTTGACGCTGTGGGCATGTCTACCGCCCCTGAAACGATTGTGGCTCGCTACCGTGGTATGCGCGTCTTGGGCATTTCGTTGATCACCAATATTGCCCACCCCGACGCGCCACCAGCCAACCATGAAGAGGTGCTTGAGGCAGGCGAAACTGCCAAGCCCATGTTCAGCGCATTAATCACCGATGTGCTAAGCCAAATCGCTGCCGATGGCAAGTAGTTTGCGTGGCGTAGGCTTATTGCTGATAGGAATTGTAATTGGCATGATCATTGGGGTGTGGTGGTTAGCGCCACGCCTCAATGGAACGATTATTCGCTTTGAGAGCGCTACCAATCCAATTGCTAGCCCTAGCGTACCGACGATCACGCCCAATCAAGCACCAATGCCAAGCGCCACCAGCCCAGCCAGCCCAAGCAACTCGGCTAGTCCAACTCCATCAGCGACCATCCAAGCAACTGCTAGTTTGACCAGTTCCGGTGATCTTAAGCTTGATCTGTTAGCGGCGGTTAATCGCGAACGCCAACAAACCAATTGTGAAGCCTTGGTTTTCGATTCGCGGCTGCAAAGCATCGCCCAAGCCCATGCCGATGATATGGCTCAGCATGAAAAAATTGATCACGTTGGCAGCGATGGTCGCAGCTACAGTCAGCGGCTTGAGGCGGTTGGCTATCAATTTATTCGGCGCGGCGAAAATATCTCAGCCTGGTTCGCCACTCCAATCAAGGTTGTGGCTCAATGGATGGACGAGCCAGTTGATGGGCCACATCGCGCCAACATCACCAATTGTGCTTATCGCCATGTGGGCATTGGCCTAGCCTACGTTGGCGACCACCCGTATTGGGTGCTTGACATGGCCGAACCAAAACCCTAAGATGCAGTTATGTTAAGCGTCATTGAGCATATCATTCAGCCAATGCTGTGGGCAATTGGCACCTATGCAGTGTTGCGCCTGTTAATCCGGCTTGGTCGGCGCATTGGGCTGATTAGCGGGTTAAGTATCCTTGGCCAATTTTTGGCGCTCAGTAGTGCTGGCTTAATTGGCCTATGGTCGGATCAACAGCTTGAACATTGGCCGCTGCTCACTAAAATTTTGCAAACTACCGTGACTGTTTCGATTATTGCGGTGGTTTTGCATATTGGTGATCAACTATTGGTGCGGCGTTTGGCTGCCGATGGTCGCCCTAACGCCATCCCGCGCTTGATGCGTGATATTGCCCGTGGTTTTGTACTGCTTATGACCTTGCTGATTTGCATTGGCCATTTTTTCAAAGTGCAAATTGGCACAGTGCTGCTCAGCTCGACCGTTTTTACCGCTGTGGTTGGCCTTGCCTTACAAGATTTGCTCAAAAATGTGATTGCTGGGATTGCGCTGCAAATGGAGCGGCCTTTTATGCCTGGCGATTGGATTTTTATCGATGTGCAAACTGGCTATGGCCGCGTTTTGGAGATGAGCTGGCGGGCGATTCGGGTCAAGCCGCGTGATGGACAGGTCGTGGTCATTCCCAACACGATTATTGCCCAACAACAAATTATCAATATGAGTGCAACTGGCTTGCCTGTAGCCATGCGGGTTGCAGTAACCGTCGATTGTGTGCACCCGCCAATGATGGTGCGCGAATTGTTGAAAGAAGCAGTACTTTCCAGTCGCGGGGTCGTCGCCCAGCCGGAACCATTTGTATTTGTGCGCAACTATACTGCATTTTCCACAACCTACGAAGTTAAATGTTGGATCAGCAACTACGATGATTTTCCCCAGTTGCAAGGTGATGCACTCAGCCGAATTTGGTATGTGTTCCAGCGTCAAGGCATTCACTTTGCCTCAAACGAAATGGTGCTGACCCGTCCTGAACAAGCGAGTCGGCAACGCCGGCTTGATTATACCCCTGAGCAAATTTTCGACCGTTTGCGCCGAATCAAGCTGCTCGATGGCTTGCACGAGCAAGAATTGCGTTTTTTATCGGAGCATGTCGAAATTCGCTTATTTGAGCGCGGCGAAATTCTGGCCCATCAAGGCCGCCATGAACATATTTTGTATGCAATTACCCGCGGCAAAGTACGGGTTGAAGTTGCGCATGACGATCAGCCTGCAATTGTCGTCTCGCACTTAGGCGCTGGCGATGTGTTTGGCGAGCGTGGCATGTTAATGGATGAGCCACGTTCGGCTAGCGTGATTGCCGAGGAAGATACGCGTACAATTGTGATCGAACGCCACGATTTGGCTCCGCTGTATGCCAAAAATCCCTCATTGGCTGAACGTTTGGGGGTTATGGTAGCCGAGCGCCAACAAGCTACCCACAATTATTTAGAGCAGCAACGCTCGGTCAACCAAAACCCCACGCCATCGCCTGCTGCCCGCTCAATCACCGAGCGCATCCGCGATGTGCTGCTCGATTTGAGCAAATAACTACAACGCTTGAAAATGACCAACCAAAGCGGCATAAGTATCATCCATGGCTTCGGGAATGAGCTTGACCCCACCAATTAATGGCATAAAGTTGGTATCGCCATTCCAGCGTGGCACGATATGCATATGCAAGTGTTCGTCGATACCCGCGCCAGCTGGCCGCCCCAAATTCATGCCCAAATTGTAGCCATGCGGGTTCATAACAGTACTCAAAATTGTGGCTGAACGTTGGGTCAAATGCATAATTTCGGCGGCAGTTTCAGCGGACAAATTGGCAAAATCGTTGGTATGCGCATAGGGCACAATCATCAAATGGCCTGGATTGTAGGGGTACAAATTCATCAGCACATAACTAAATTGCCCACGATACAGCACATGATTTTCAGCATCGTTTGATTCTTCATGTTTGACGCACAGCACACAGCGCGAATCTTTGGGCGTTTCACCTTTGACAAACTGTCCACGCCAAGGTGTCCATTTAATCTCCATTACGACCTCCAAAAAGCCAAAGAACCAGCGTCATTGTAGCCGAGAATTGCTGTTTAAATGCCAACCGATCGCCCTAACGACGATCGGTTGCGCCTTGTTTAGTTGGAAGGTTTATTGGTTTTTGGCAAGCGGAATAAAGAGTTTATAGGGTAGACCATCGTGTACTTGCACATTAATGGGATTACGGGCGCTCGTATAACCAAATGTCCAGCCATCAC
Organism: Herpetosiphon sp.; assembly: GCF_003512625.1. Taxonomy (NCBI): domain Bacteria; kingdom Bacillati; phylum Chloroflexota; class Chloroflexia; order Herpetosiphonales; family Herpetosiphonaceae; genus Herpetosiphon; species Herpetosiphon sp. Next base: position 50,074 of record NZ_DOPT01000096.1, read on the forward strand.
CAACAAACATATCGGCTATGGCTCGACCATTAATTGTTAACATCCCTGGAGCCGTCGCCCGTAACGTAATCGTCGAACACTGGGTCGGATGTTCCGAATAGCGACATGGCATGGTCAATGGCGGATCAAACTGAGCCAATTCGCTTGAGCTAAGCATGATTTCCATGCGAGGTGCACTCATATTCTGATAATCGACGGTCATGGTAAACATATCGCCAACCTGAACTTGGCTTGGCGCATTCAAAATCAACTGATGCGACACTGCTGGTTGACAAGGCACAGGAGTGATTGTCGAAGTAGAACTTGGCGTTGGCGTTTCGGTTAAATCAGGAACGCGTTGACCAACCACGGTTGGAGTATAGGTTGGCTGGGCCGTGGACGTAGGCGTTAATGTGGCAGGCACACACGTTGGGGTTGGCACTGGGGTGCCATTTGGATCGATAACATTAATCGTCAGTGGAGTTCGTGCCGCTGCTGAACTCCAATACCAACCATAATGAAACGATTCACCTCGTGCATCAGCATTGATAACCAAGGTACCAACGCTGGTAGCTCGCAACGTAATACGCTCACAGCGGGTTGGGTGGCGATCATATTGACATGGCATGACTAATGGTGGGTCAAACCGTGCCAAATTTGCATCGTTAAACCAGATTCGCGTGTGTTGCATACCAATATTTTCATAGGTAATCGATAAAGTGAATAATTCGCCAACATTAACTTGGCTTGGTCCATTGAGAAATAAGGTCGGATGCACATAGCAAGGATCAATATTGGGGGTTGGAACGGGGGTGCGCGTTGGGCTTGAGTTTGGTATATGCGCTTGGGCATCGCTCTCGAACAGATAGTAGGTTGGACAGATGACAGTCGGTGTCATGATAGAAGTACTATTTGGTGATGGTACTATAGAACTACTTGTTGCAATGGAAATTTCGCTTGGGGTTGGGGTTTCAGTTAATCTTACTTTGGCATTTGTTAATCCAGGGTTTTTAGCGACAGCAAAAGCAAATAACACTGCACATAAACTAACTAACAAAGCCAGCCGCCTGTTATCCATAGAAGTCTCCTTGATTCCGAATAATAATCCTAGACTCTTAGTATTGACTATCAGAACTATGCTTGCTATAGGACTAACAGCCCAAAAATAAACTTATTTACAACGATCGTTATTATTATTCATTAAGCAAGCCTTTATGGCTACGTTGCAGCATCAAATTTCTGGTACGTGCTTTGAAACCGATTTAGCAAGAGGGTAATCTCCATTACAATCTCCCAAATCTAAAGAACTATCACTTCTAACCTTGAAGAATTATGTTTAAATATCAACCGATCGCCCTAGCGACGATCGGTTGAGCAGGTTTGAAATCAGCGGTTTATTGGGTTTTGACGAACGGAATAAAGGCTTTGTGGGCTAAAACGCTGCGTACTTGAACATTAATAGGATTCCGTGCATGAGCGCTACCCCAAGCCCAGCCACCACCAGAAATTGGCACTTCGCCATTCGCTCCGGCATTAATCGTAATCGTACCAGGCGCAACCGCCCGCAAACCAATCGTGCGGCAATCGGTTGGGTGCTCATTGAATTTACATGGCATCGTCAATGGTGGATCGAATTGGACAGTTCCGGTTGGGCTGAGCGTAATTCCAGTATAGGGCACGCCAATATTGACATACTGAATCGTCAAACTGAATGCATCACCAACATTGACCAATGGCGGCGCACTCAAAATCAATTCTGAAACAATTGGCGTAATGGTCGGACTCCCACGGTTTGGCGTGATCGTTGGGGTTCCGATACAAGTACTACCGCGCATCGCCAAGTTGGTTGGGCATGGAGTGGCCGTTTTAGTAGCCGTTGGGGTTGGCGTACACGGCACTTGGGTTGTTTGCACGCGATTGCTATTCAATGGTTGAGCGGTTGGCGTGAAACATGGTGCACTTGGAAAGGTCGGCGTTGCGGTTGAAGTTGGCGTTGGAGTACACGGCGCTTGGGTTACTTGGGGTGCTTGCTTCTGAATTGGCCGTGTGGTTGGCGTATAGCATGGATAGCTTGGGAAGGTTGGAGTTGGCGTGCCAGTCTTAGTCGGTGTTGGCGTAAAGGTTGGTGTGCCATCACCCGCCACAA
>NZ_DOPT01000112.1:0-9764 GCF_003512625.1 Herpetosiphon sp.
ACTACCGCCGCCACCACCGCCGCCTGACGATGAACCGCCACCACCGCCACCTGACGATGAGCCGCCACCACCGCCGCCTGACGATGAACCGCCGCCACCGCCACCTGACGATGAACCGCCGCCGCCAGCAGCAATACCTGCACCACCACCAGTAGCACCAGCATTACTGCCACCACTGCCACTACCATCGGCGTTGCCACCGCCGCCGCCACCAGCACTAGCCGTGCCATTGCCACCACCAGATGGTGCGCCGCTGCCATCAAAGGTAATGCCTTTGGCGGCTTCTTCTTCGGCTTGACGGAAGATTTGCGAGATTTGCTTGGTAACTTCGCCGCTCACTGCTAGCACATTTTGAAATCGCTTCATAGCAGGAAAGATATGCTCGTTCATTTCGGCAAAGAATGCTTGGGCTGCATCCCCTTGCCAAGCACCACCTCGAAGTTCCTCATACATGCGGCGAATCATCGCTTCCATTTGCACTTGGTGATCATGCAATTTTTGGAACCGACTGGAAACTTGTTCCATATCATCAGACTTATGCTGGACGATATCTGCTGTCATGCAGCCTCCCTAGCAAGCACCGTCACAAATGCGACGGTAACAAAAAAATACCACGAACCCTCCACGATTCCTGTTCTCTCACAAGACGGGCCATACCAAATGGGATTTCCAAGACTTTGGACAAGAAAAAGACGATGGGTACTAATCCCTAGGCGGGATTAATACGCCATTAGAATACTAAATGAAGCTCTTACTTGTCAACACGTTTTTAAGAATGTTTCGAGGCAATTTTTAGCCTTGGATCATAAATTCAACCCAAGGCTGCGGGGAAATAAGCGATTCAAGATATAGAGTTTAAACTATAGATGCCCAAACGACCTAACGAACATTAATCTCGTTTAAGTCTGACATCGCTTGATCAAGGAGATTGATAAAATCAGCCTCACCAACATTATGGTAATCGGTCAGGCCATCGGGGGTTACAAAACCAATCCATGCGGTAGTATCAGCAAGAATAATTCCAACAATTCGGCTTTCAATAACCTTGGTTGCCTCAGTACGTAAGATATCAATTGTGCCATATAAACGTGGTTTCTGGAGCGTAGCTGCAAATTGGTGCGCTGCAATTTCACTCACTCCAAATGTGTGTAATAACTGCACATCAGGATTTTGCTTGGCTGCCAATGCCTGTTCTTGAGTTAGTTGAAACTGAATTGGTTGCTTGATTGCTTGGGGAAATGCTGGCTCAAAGTGGCTAGCAAAGCATTGGAGGGCAACATTCCGATTAGAGAGGACTGTAAATTCATACAAGCTACCAAGCATTTGCATTTCAACAACCGTATGCCCATGCTCATAGTAGGCAACATCATACTTTCGTCCACTATCATTTTGCCAAGTGCTTAGCACCACCAATTCGGCATTGACTGCGCTAATAATTAATAGTAAAAGGTCTTCATTAATTACGCTCGTGTGAGTAGTTGGATCATCGATCAGCCATCCATGCTTGCGGAGTTCGTTTGAACCTTGCTCCCATAACGCCGTAGCCTGAGCTTCATCGAGCGTATATGGCGATTTGACCCCAGCACCGAGTAAGGTCGGGGCTGAAACCAGCGATAGTAAGGCGAAAAGCCCAGCCGATGATAGCCGAACAGGATAGGTTAGTTCACGAATCGCTTGCATCACAGCCTCCAAAACATGGTAGGAGCCTGATCTGCCGAATTATCCCGGCAGATCAAGCAAAATCACGCTAGGGTGAATCTAGAATAGAAAAGAAAATATATCTTTCGCTGATTTTGAAGCAGCATTCCATCGATCACTTGCCGCATCTTTGGTTGCATGCCAACCATCGTTCGCCGCATCTTTGGCGGCATTCCAGCCATCGTTCGCCGCATTTTTAACGGTTTTAAGCCCTTCATGAACATCCACAATTTGACCCAATCTATGATCTACAGCATCAATAACCGCGTATTCAGCCAATTTTTGGACGGGGTTATTAAGATTAATACCATCGCCATCAATAAATCCATAGGCTAATTTCTGATTCCAATAACGAATGCCTGACTCTTGACCAGTCAATGGGTGAGTGGGATTACGGCCTTCCAAGCCAAGGTAATCATAGCCTGGTCCCATCTCATGATGTTTGAGCAGATACCCACCTGCGTCGTGCATGATGCCGTGATAGCCAACTGGACGTTCCTTAGCATCAATCGCAATATTACCGTAACCCACTAAGCCGCCTGTAGGACTGAGCAATGAACCAAAAACTGGATCGATACCAAAGACATCGCCAAGAACTTTGCCAAACCGTAAACTTGTGGTACTGCCTAAAAAGTCAGGATGTCGATCTTGATCAAGTTGATCAACGTCACCTTTTTCGGTGGCTCGCTTCCGTAATTCGACAAACCTCTTGTGGTCGGCCTGAATTTTCTCCAGTGGCACATCGCGCAATTTAGCAATTTTGACCAAAGCCGCTTGAACATCGGCTTCTGAAGCTTTGTCATTAATAATGGTTTCCATAGCTTTATTCAGTTCAGGTACATCCATACCTTGCATTTTTAAGCCAACCAAACGATTCATGTAATCGTCGTTGAAGATTGTTTTGCGTAAATCCGGCTTTGACGTATCATCGAATAGCGCAGCACCAATGCTCACACCCGCCAACCCATGACCAGCAGCAAGACCAGCATCCGCCAGCATGCCACCAATTGAACCACTATCAAACGTAATACATTTTGCAGCCGCTTCTTCAGCTTGACGGAAGATCTGATTGATTTGTTTGGTCAACTCACTGCTCACAAGCAAGGTATTTTGCAACCGTTGCAAGGTAGGAAACACAACATCGGTCATTTCAACAAAGAATGCTTGGGCAGCCGTACCTTGCCATCCATCGTTGCGAAGTTGCTCGTACATCTGGCGAATCATTGTTTCCATCTGCACTTGGTAATCATACAATTTTTTGAAGCGTACTCCGGCTTGTTCTACAGCCTCGTAGTGATTGGCAATAATGTCTGCGGACATATAGCCTCCCTAGGGATTATGGGCACAAATGTGCCGATAAAATACCAAAAAACCTACCACGATCAAGCGCATGTGCTAATCATGTTTGACTACAAAACGACATTAGAGATTAATTCACAGCGACGAATTAATGCCTATCATCATAATAAATCCAAACATACTTGTCAACATGCTATTAGCTAGTTCATTCAACTTATTTTGGTATATTTATGCAGTTAACCCAAGGCTGCGGGGAAAGGGTAGCTATGACTATTTAACGTAAACCAGTGCCAACTCAGCAAGGCCAACGCAACCAGCAACAAACCATACTTAACCCAACGAAAACGCTGATTGCGCCGACGAATTGCCCGAACCAACAAGAAGCTAACAGGCACAATCAAGCCTGCCACAAACCACTGGATCACCAAAACCGTATCAGGATCATAGACCGGAATACTTTGGGCTGAACGATATTCGCTGCTGGGAAAAAGGTAGCAAAACTCAATTAGTAAGCCAATCAGGCCATAGCCAAGTATTGTTAGTCGTTGTTTGATCATCTGCCTCGATCTGCTTTTCAAACGCACCAAAAACCCTTATCAACCTACATTGACAAGGGTTTTCAAACTAGAATCACTGAATCAATTACTGTAATGGTGTAGCTGGCAAAACCAAACGTTGCTGCTCGGTCAGGCTTGTACTATCCCAAATCAGGACAAATGGTTCTTTGCCGCCTGAGGCCAATTGGCTGCCATCAGCATTCCATGCCAAGGTTGTAACCCGCTCGGCATGGCCTTTGAGGCTGTTGCTGACTTGTTTGCTGGTCAGATCGTACAACTCGATCAAGCCACTACTATTGCCAATCGCCAACGTTGGAGCGGTTGGATGAAAGGCCAAACCAGCAAATTGGTGCTCACTGCTGCGATGCGTGGCATAGATTGACCATGAACTGGTATCCCAAATCGCGACTCCGCCGCCGTTTTTATCGCCGCTACTGGCTGCCAGCCATTTGCCATCGTGGCTCCAAGCCAATTTGCCTGGTTGATAGTTGAGGCTGGCTTCTTTGAATGAATGTAATTGCTGACCACTCACTACATCCCAAATCTGCACTACGCCACTAAAATCGTTGCTGGCCAGTAATTGACCATCAGGGCTGAGCGCAATTTCAACAATTGAGCCAGTTTTGGCCGGAGCACCAAAGGTCGTTGTTGCCGCACCAGTCGCCACGTTCCAAGCTTGGAGCATGCTACCTTTGTTGTAGGCTGCAATAATTTGCTGCTGATCAGGTGTGATTGCGAGGGCACTGACTTCAAAGGCAGTGGTTTGGCTAGGCAGTTGCAATGGTTTGGCATTCCACGCCAGAATTTTTTGGCCATCAGTGCTATTCCAAGTCGTCAGCGTTTTACGATCAGTGCTTACAACCAATGGCCCTGAAGCTGTAAAGGCCAAGTAAATTTGTTTGGCGGCAAGGGTTTGTTCAATTGTGCTCGTAGCAAGCTTCCAACGATAAACCCCATCGTAGCCAACCCCCACCAAAAGCTGTTGGTTGGGCAGAAACTGGAGCGCCACAATATCGCCGCGAAAGTTAACCCCTGGCCCGACATCAATGCCAATTGTAGGCAACGGATTAGAACTTGAAGTGCTACAGGCAGTTAATGTTCCCAACATTACGCCCACCAAGAGCACAATTGATAATTGATTGCAGACAACGTTTGAAATCGTTGGCGAGGGGTTAACGTAACGCATGAACCTATTTTCCTTCTAAAACAATTAGCGAACTGACTTCAAACCAAACCCAACTTTGATCTTCGCAGATATGTAAATCGAGGTTTTGGTCTTGATCGTGGACGAGGGTTTGGCGTTGGCTTTGTTTGCCCAAAAAGCCCAAAACATCGTACTCATCTTGGATTGAGAGCACATAGTAGGGCTGTTCACGGCTACCATCGCCAGTCAGCAGAATTCCATCCATAACGGTTTTGGCCATGGTTGCTTCGCGCAAGGTGTTTTCCTTGTCACCAAGCTCATTGTAGGCGGTCGCTAACAAATTATGCAGTCCAGGGCTAAGTAACGCGCCGGGCAACAAACTGCGCAATTGGCGAATGACCGTTGGGTAATCGCCCTCGGTAAAAGCCGCACTAGCGACCTCGTTGGGCGAGATATTTGGCGAATAATTGGCACTCGCCATCACCGCCTCGCGCAACGCCATAAAATGCTCGCGCGATGGTTGTGACCAGTATTGATACGCTACATCATTTAATCTCATAACATCAGCATCCTTGTGAGTAAATCGCTAATTTGTTGTGCGTGGGGTTGGCGTTGTAGCTGGTGGCGTTGGGCTTGGGCCTGGTATCGGCACTGGCAATGGCTCAGGCTTTGGCGTTGGAATATGGCGTTCGAAATCAGTCAAGGTCAAATTATCGCGATAGGTTTCGCCATAATTACGGGCATCAGTTTCCAATGGTTGGCTTTCATAGCCCGCAAAATCGCTTTCTGGGGTGATGTAGTTATTGAAGTTTTCGTGCCATTCGTTGGCCATCGCCTCAGTGACATCGTTCATCGGCCATGTGGGTTCAGCTTGGATGCCAATTGAGCGCAAGAACTTATCGAAGTTGCTGGGGTTGGCTAAATTAGCCATTTGGCGTTGAACCTCATGGCGAACTTCATGCGCCACAGTATTCAAAACGCGATCAGGATCACCCATGTTATCAAGGTCGATAAACACCCCTTGATCATTGCGATAGCCGAACAAATCTAGGCCTGGTGGGTCGGCCAGATCGGAAACCGTGACTGGCACATGCTCAATGCCATATTTATCGCAGATTTCGTTGGAGATGCTTTGGAGCACCGCCGCTTGTTCTGCTGGGGTAAGGGTTGCCCAACGCGCACTAATCGCTGGATCAAGCCCAGCGCCACCACCGCCACCAGCATCAAATGACCCACCTTCAGCAGAAAAACTAGCGCCAGCGCCAGCCCCGCCACCAGCCGCCACTCCACCGCCATCAAACTGAATGCCCTTAGCAGCTTCTTCTTCAGCTTGGCGAAATATTTGTGAGATTTGGGTGGTCAGGGCGCTAGCAGAGGTCAGCGTGGTTTGTAAACGTTTGAGAGCGGGGAAAATGCTGTCATCCATTTCGCCAAAAAAGGCCACAGCGGCATCGCCCTTCCAATCGGTGCGCAATTGCTGATAGGTTTGGCGCAACATGGCTTCCATCTGAGTTTGTTGATCGTGCAGCTTTTGAAAGCGCGTTGCCACTTGACCGAGCTGTTCGTAATCGCTTTGTACTACGTCTGCTGCCATCTTGGCTCCTTGTGATCGCCATGGAAAACCCATGACGCTAAAATAGCGGGTTTGCTGTGCAAACCAAAAAAAGGGGAATGTAGCATCCTCCTAAACAGCTCGTCGTCCTAGAATCAATAAAACGGATAATGTAGCAGCAGCCTGGGGTGAGAGATTGCCTGCTGCCCAATAATAGAGGCACTAACAGAGTGTTTAGGCGCGATGTTGTATTCAGCATAGCCAACTATTCGCTGGTTTGTCAAGAGGGTTTAGCCTAGAATTTTGAGGGATTTTTAATTTCTTGTTTAGGCAAGACTTGGCACTTGTGATCAATGCTTCAAACTTGGTCAATCCAAACCTGACCTAAATCTATCGTCCTGTAGCCAACCGAATAATTCTTGGTTATCCATGCCCTCTATAAAGACACATGTGCTAAAATAGGGGTACTACATTGGTTACAAGGAGTCAAGTATGAGCGATACCGATCAAGAATGGGTTGAACGTTTAGAGGCAATCCAAGCGCAATTGGGCGATTTATATACCAATATTGAGGAATTACGCGGGATTGTACGCGAGGCTGGGCGCAAAACCGATGCCCAAGCTTTCAACGAGCCACTTGAGCGTTTAGCCCGTTATGGTCGCTTATTTAGTGATATTCATAGCAGTTGGACAGCCGTCGAATAAGCTAAAATGCCCCGCCGTTGGCAATTCCAGCGGCGGGGCAACCGTTAAGCTTTAAGGCTGAATTTCAATTCGATAGTTGACAGCACTATCGCCATTGGTAATTTGAAGATAGTAATCGCCATCACCTTCGGGCGCGTTGAGGCTGGCGGGCGAACCAGCAATAATCGATTTGGCACTTTCGGCGTAATTACGCTCTTGATTATAGAGTTGCACATCGATCAAGCCATCACCAATCACTGTCACGCTAATTTTGCGTCCAAGGCTTGCTGGAATTCGCAGATAATCATCGCGATCGTCGTTGCCAATCCGGCCTTCGATTGGCGATGCAGCAACCACAACCGCCGCTGGAATCTCATCGCCAGCATCTTTACTACTACCAGCATCATTTTGGGCAATGGTCACCAATTCAAGCTGATATTCGCCTTCACCCAAGACTTTGACAAACCAGCGCGGGCCACGTTCGCCAGGCAAGGTTCGACCAACCGCAACAGGCGCATCACTGGTAAAATCGGCTTGATCCACATAGTTTTGCGAGTTATCCAAGGTTTGGATGGTCAGGCTGCCTTGTTTGGTGCTGGCAGTCAGGGTATAGGCAAAGCCTGTTTGTGGCACTTCAACGCTAAAAATATCGCCGCGATCATCGCCACCAAGCATGCCAGTAATTGTGCCGACCTCAACTTTCACTGCGCGATCGATCTCGTCGGGAGCATCGCCAGCGCTTGATCCATCAGTTTGCGCCGCAAAATCTAGGCTCAAATCGTAGCTGCCCGTGCCATCGACCCGCACAAACCAACGGCCACCTTGCTCGCTATTCAAAATTCGGTTTAAGCTAACCGGAGTGTTTGCTGAAACGCTAGCATTATTCAAGTAGTTTTGGGTTTCATCGAACAACTGAAGCTGCACATCGCCATTAGTTTTGGCATCAATCGTCAATGTGCCGCCTTTTTCGGGCACGTCAAGGCTAAAATAATCGGTCATATCGGCATCGCCAAGGCTGCCAGCCAGCGTCCCAAGCTTGGCATTGACCGCTTGACCAAAATCGTCGCCAGCATCGCCCTTGCTGCCCGCATCGGCTTGCTCGGCGGCAGAGCCAGTCAAACTAAATAAGGCATTGCCGCTGATTTCCCAGACTACTTGGCCACCATTGGGCAAGCCAAATTGATAGCCCAACATGCCTGTTTCGCCTGGCGCAAGATTGATCGATTTTAGGAAACTTTGGTTTTTATCATACAAAACCGCGCTGAGGCCTTGCGGCGATTGACCATCAACTTTGATCGTGCTGGTAACAACCCCACCAACTGGCACATCGAGTCGATAATAGAGATTTGATTGATTAACGCTGGCTTTAATTTGACCATCGAGCGGGGCGGCGCTAGCAAAGCTTGTGTTGGCAGCACTAGCATCAACCGTGGCAACCGTGTTATCGGGGGTGTTGGTAGCGGCGGCAGTTGCCGCCGCTGAAGTTGGCTCGCTCGATTGGGCGGTTGGCTCGCTGGCTCCACCACCACAAGCAACGAGCAAACTTGCTAAAAGCATCATTATGCTCAACCGTCGCATTGTTGTACTCCTTACAACAGCGATGGTTGGCGCATCACTGTTAGCTTGATTGTTCTTCTTCGCTCATGCCGAGCACGTTATAGCCACCATCGACATAGACGACCTCGCCAGTTACGCCGCTGGCTAGCTCCGAGCACAGCCACAAAGCGCTATTGCCAACATCTTCAATCGTGATCGCACGACGCATGGGGTTGGCGTTGGTAAAGGCGCGGTGCAACCGCCGGAAGTTGCCAATGCCCGAAGCCGAAAGCGTGCGGATTGGCCCAGCACTAATCGCATTGACCCGCAACCCATCGGGGCCAAGATCGGCGGCCAAATAGCGGACTGTGGCCTCAAGTGCGGCTTTGGCCACACCCATCACGTTATAGTTAGGAATAACCTTCTCTGCGCCGTAGTAGCTCAAGGTCAAAATACTGGCGTTAGGATTGAGCAATGGCATGGCGGCCTTGGTGAGCGCTACCAACGAAAAAGCACTGACATCCATCGCAATCCGCCAGCCATCGCGGCTACTATCGACAAAACGGCCCGAAAGATCTTCGCGTTTGGCGTAGGCCACGCTGTGCACCAAAATATCGAACGAGCCAAATTCAGCTCCCAGCCGCTCGAACAACGTGGCAATTTGGGCATCGTCGCTCACATCGCATTGCTGCACAAAACTCACACCAAGCTGTTCGGCCAATGGGCGCACGCGGCGTTCTAAGCTCTCGCCAGCATACGAAAAGGCCAATTCGGCTCCAGCCTGTTTCAAGGCTTGGGCAATTCCCCAAGCAATTGAATGATCATTGGCAATTCCAACGATTAAGGCTTTTTTCCCTTTGAGCAAATCCATTGTGTCTCCTGAACTAGCACATTGTTCAGTGGCACAGCACCACTGTAACAAACCTCAACGGCAAATATATGACAAAACTTGTCAATCTCCCCTGAATGACATGAGTCGCTGTAATTAAGACGATTGGCAATCAATTGATCCCTCACCCCCTAGCCCCCTCCTTACAAGGGAAGGTTGTTAACAATCATGGGGTTGGATTCAGCGTCGATTGGCATGCCCTCACCCCCTAGCCCCCTCTCCCGCCCAGCAGGCGAGGGGGAACCATCCTAATCATGACCATTGGTATGCCCCTCTCACCGCAGTGGGAGAGGGGTCGGGGGTGAGGGATTTAAAACCTACCCTTGTACACTAGCCCCCTCTCCCGACCAGCAGGCTCACTCGGCAATGCTCCCCTCGCCCGCCGCCGTGGGAGAGAGGCTGGGG
>NZ_DOPT01000003.1:0-4183 GCF_003512625.1 Herpetosiphon sp.
GCATCCAGCAGTGTGACCAACTGTTCCTCAAGCTGTTCCACAGCGGCATCGTCGAGTTCCTCGCCGTCCATGGTGTAGACCAGACTATTCTCATAATCGGTGGGTGTTCGCTCAATCCTAGCAGTATCTGCCAGATCGGTGAGGGGGTTCTGTGTAACGCCATGAATCCACGAAGCCCCTAAATCGACAGGCATATCGTTCCAGGTGCGGCTTGTCCAAATGCGCCCACCGATCCGATCACGTCCTTCGATGATCTGGACGCGATAGCCGTTTGCTTGGAGTTTGGCGGCAGCGGCTAATCCCGCGATGCCTGCGCCAATCACGATGACCTGCGGGGTGCTGTCACTCGTTACTGGGCTATTCGATGTGGTGGTTGGCTTGATGGTTGGTGTATTCGGATCATTGGGTGCACAGGCAGGCAGCCATGGACTAAGGCTGACGAGTGCTGCAAGTTTCAGGATATCGCGCCGTGTGTAGGACATACATCCTCCAAATAAAGGTGATTATATGCCTCCGCACAACCCCTAAGCGGCTTCGATTTGCGAGCCGTTTGTGTTATTAGCGGGCTTGCACCAGCTCGGCGCATCGTGTATAGTCTAGACATCCTCGTTGGGGATTACAACAGTGTACCTTTAAATGTATTGTTACCTAATAATGTATCAATATTCGAATGGCCTTAATCCTCGTTGGGGGATTACAACTCATTAGTAGGTCGTTTAGGCGTAGACAAAACCAATACCTATTAGAAAGACCTCAATCCTCTCGCGAGGATTAAAATAGAAGATGTTACCCCCGTATTACTAGTCAGGGGTTCAATTCATTGGAAAGATCTCAATCCTCTTGCGGGGATCACAAAACCCACACCATACGGCGTGGGTTTTTCTTTTGCGCAGTATCCCTCACGATGCTGGAATGGCCTATAAAGCTCAGCATACCCTTGCTAGTTGCGTTACTGGTTCGCGGCTGTGCGATGATGCAGGCGATTGTATCCTCGGTGTGGAGTGAAGCCCATGCAACCGCAAGCGTTTGTGCAGAAGTGGCGAGCCGTCCAGGTCAAAGAAAAATCAGGCTATCAGGAACATTTTTTCGATCTCTGTGCGTTGCTTGGAGCCAAAACCCCCATCCACGAAGATCCCAAAGGAACCTTTTATTTATTTGAGGCAGGCGCAACCAAGCAATCGGGCGGTCAAGGCTGGGCCGATGTCTGGCGCAAGGGCTGCTTTGCCATCGAATACAAGGGCGTTGGCGCGAATCTGACCAAAGCCTATGAGCAACTGTTGCAATATCGCGAATCGCTCCAGAATCCCCCGCTGCTGATTGTGAGCGATATGCAGCGGATTATCGTGCATACGAATTTCACCAACACCGTCAAGCGCACGGTTGAATTTACGCTCGATGATCTGCTGAATCCCGACAAGCTGGCCGACCTCAGGCAGATCTTCACGAACCCCAAAGCCTTCAAGGCGCAAACTACGACCGAGCAGGTAACGAAAGAGGCCGCTGCCGAGTTTGCCAAGCTGGCCCAGCTGCTCGCTCGCTATGAAAAAGATAAAACACCCCATGAGATTGCCCACTTCCTGATTCGGGTGCTGTTCTGTTTGTTTGCGGAAGATGTGGAGCTGTTGCCCAAAGGGATTTTTTTTCAGGTCTCGTGAAGAAGTTTGGTAATAAGGCACCAATCTTTAGTACGGCACTTCGTGATTTGTTTCATGCAATGGCTACAGGCGGCTTGTTTGGTGATGAAGAAATTCGCCACTTCAATGGCTGGTTGTTTGATAATGATACAGTGATCCCTCTGGGCAGTGAGGCGCTGGCGATTCTCCAGAAGGTCTCCAAGCTCGATTGGTCGTCGATTGAGCCTGCGATTCTGGGAACGCTGTTTGAGCGCTCGCTCGACCCAAACAAGCGCTCACAGCTTGGCGCACACTACACGAGCAAGGATGATATTTTGCTGGTGGTGGAGCCGGTGGTGATGCAGCCGCTACGCCGTGAATGGGCCGACCTCCAAGGCACGCTGAACACGCTGGATGTGGAGCGGGTGGCCGCCAGTCCTGCGCAACAAAGCACGATCACGACGAAGATGCGCACACTGATCGATGCCTTTATCTATCGCCTTCATTCGTTGAAGGTGCTTGATCCGGCCTGTGGGAGTGGAAATTTTCTGTATGTGGCCTTGAAGTCGGTGCTGGACTTAGAAAAGGAAGTGATCACGTTTGGGGCCGATGTGGGGCTGGGCTATCGCTTTCCCATGGTCAGTCCGGAACAATTCTTGGGGATTGAGGTCAATGAGTATGCCCACGAGCTAGCCCAGATCACGGTCTGGATTGGCTATATTCAATGGCTGCGCGATAACGGCTTTGGCGATCCGTCTGACCCGATTCTGAAAACACTGGCCACGATTACCAATATGGATGCGATTCTGGCATTTGATGCCAACGGGAATCCAATTGAACCTGTCTGGCCACAGGCAGATTACATTATTGGGAATCCGCCGTTTTTGGGTGGGAATAAGATTCGGCAAGAGCTGGGTGATCGCTATGTTGATGCGTTGTTTAATCGTTACGCAGATCGTGTTCCAGCATTTGCTGATCTGGTGTGTTATTGGTTTGAAAAGGCGCGAGCCATCATTGCCCAAGGCATAACCAAACGAGCGGGCTTTATTGCCACCAACTCGATTCGTGGTGGGGTAAATCGCAAAGTTTTAGAACGTATCAAAACATCTGGTGATATTTTTATGGGTTGGTCGGATCGAGAATGGATCTTAGATGGGGCTGCGGTACGGGTGTCAATGGTGGGATTTAACAAAGCCGATGAACGGGAAACTCGAACGCTCAATGGTATTGTTGTCTCAAGTATTCATGCTGATCTGACGGGTACACCCGTCGATACGACAAAGGCTATCAAGCTTTATGAGAATTTAAACATACAATTTGAGGGCACAAAGAAAGGCGCAGATTTTGATATTGATTTCCAGACTGCCAAGAGATTTCTTGCGGTTCAAAATAATCCTAATGGACAACCTAATAGTGATGTTGTAAAACCATGGGTTAATGGAAAAGCCATTGTTCAACGAGCCGCAAGTAAATGGATTATTGATTTTGGTTCTACTATGTCATTGGAAGAAGCAGCATTGTATGAGGCACCTTTTGAGTATATTAATCAAAAGGTGCGGCCAAAATATGAAAGTACGCGAAAAAATGGTGGCTCCACGAACGACATCGGCCTGAAATGCGAAAGGCATTGAGTAATTTTGAGCGATTTATTCTTACAGTCCGAGTATCAAAACATCGAATTTATGTATGGATTAACAAAGGAACGCTGCCTGATTCGGCAACTATCGCGTTTGCACGCGACGACGACTATTTTATGGGTGTGCTACACTCAAAAATTCATGAATTATGGTCACTACGTTTAGGTACATTTCTTGGTGTAGGAAATGATCCACGCTATACACCAACAACAACCTTTGAAACTTTCCCCTTCCCATGGCCGCCAGCGAAGGAACCCACGGACTCGCCGCTCGTCAACGCCATTGCCGAGGCAGCAAAAGAGTTGGTTGAGAAGCGGGATCGCTGGCTGAATCCAGCCGGAGCAACCGAGGCCGAGCTGAAAAAACGCACCTTGACCAACTTGTATAACGAGCGCCCAACGTGGCTGGATTTGGCGTACAAGAAGCTGGACAAAGCGGTCTTTGCGGCCTATGGGTGGCCTGATACCTTGACTGATGATGAAATCCTTGGGCGTTTGTTGGTGCTCAATCACGAGCGAGCAGCAGGCTAGGCAAGGAATGGTGGGCGGGGCGTGTTGATCAGGCAGCACGCTCCTGCTTAAACTGGGTGACGGTTGACAGGCTTGCTACAATGGACACAGATGCTGATAATTGCTATTCAAATTGACATAAACGATTGCGCGATATGCACCATCCAGTATTATGGTCAGGTAGAATCGCGCAAGGCTGCTCAGCGAGCAGGTCGATTTGAAAAAGTGGACACAGAGGTCTTAGAATGGACACAATCCTCTGGCGGGGATTAAAAC
This sequence comes from Herpetosiphon sp., assembly GCF_003512625.1. Lineage (NCBI taxonomy): Bacteria > Bacillati > Chloroflexota > Chloroflexia > Herpetosiphonales > Herpetosiphonaceae > Herpetosiphon > Herpetosiphon sp. Next base: position 4,036 of record NZ_DOPT01000003.1, read on the forward strand.
GTTGGAGTTCCAACAGTTGGGTATGGACTGTCACTTGCTTAGAATGGACACAATCCTCTGGCGGGGATTAAAACATTATCATGCGTTGGGTTAGAAGAATCCAAACTATCTTAGAATGGACACAATCCTCTGGCGGGGATTAAAACTC
>NZ_DOPT01000065.1:0-9332 GCF_003512625.1 Herpetosiphon sp.
CCGCCGTGGGAGAGAGGCTGGGGTGAGGGAACGGAGATTATCCTTAAAACCTACCCTTGTACGTTACTCCCCTCTCCCGCCGAGCGAGCGAAGGGGATCAACCCAATCATTAAGGTTGGAATCCCCCCTCGCCCGCCGCAGTGGGCGAGGGGCAGGGGTGAGGGAAAGCAAAAACCATTACAACTTAATCGATCATAACCGCTGCGGATGCAGGCAACGTTTGCATCTGTAGCTAGCGAGTTTAAACAGAATGTCGGAACAACCCGATGAATTAGATTATCGTCCGCTGCCCTCGCGGCGTGGCAATCCCACAATTAAACCCATTGATGTGGAACGAGCAGTGCGTTGGCGCTGGCTAAATGGCTGGTTAGTGTTGGTCATTACAACTGCACTAGTAATTAGCGGAACTGGCGGCTTAATTTGGCTCAATACTCGTCCGCCAGCTGAGACCGCCCCGCAACAAATGCCGCTCTTTGCCTCGACGATTTTGAGCGAAATTAGCGACCCAAATGTGCGCGATCAACTGCTGGCGCTTGATGCGAGCACTATCCAAGCCCAAAGTGTGATCAACCAAAACCCGCGTGATCCGAATGGCTGGATTATGCTCGGCCATGCCCATTATGATTTTATTCAGATGATTTATGAGCATGCCCCCAACGGCCAAGCCTATGTGCAAAACCTCAGCCGTTGGATTCAAGCCAGCGATGCCTATTCGCAAGCCTTGGCCTTGGATACCTTCCAACCGCTGATTCGTTCGGATCGGGCGGTGGCCTTGGCACGCTATGGGATTGGCTTTGGCAACCCCTTTTATAGTGAACAAGCCCTCGCAGAAGCTGAAACCGCCTTGTCCCAAGATGATCAGACCTTGCTGGTGTTGCTGAATGTGGGGCGCGTGTATGCCTTATTGCCTGAACCACGCATGGCTGATGCCGAGCGTTTATGGCGAAAAGTTATTGAACTTGGCCCAACCAGTTTGCAGGCCAAATTAGCCCAAAGCCTGCTTGATGGAGCCAAGCCCTAGGAGCAATCATCATGACCAGCGAATCTGAAACTAGCGCCAAGCAAGGCCTTTCACGCAAAGAATGGCTTTGGCTCGGCGCAGGCATTGTCGTGGCAATTATCGTTATTGCGACAGTGGCAATCTTAACGAGTGGTGGTAGTAAACCGCAAACCGTGGTTGGTATCGATCGACCAGTGCCTGATATGGTGCTCAAAACGGTTGACGGTGGCAGCTTTAACCCGACGGAATATAAGGGCAAACCAATCATTATTAATTTTTGGGCCTCGTGGTGCGAGCCATGCAAGGAAGAAATGCCCGCTTTGGTGCGCACAGCCGAACGTTATGGTGATAAAATCGCCGTCGTTGGCATCAACCTAACCGATCAAGATAACGATCAAGAAATTCGGCGCTTTATTCAGCGCTACGCCGTAACCTACCCGATTGCGCTTGATAACGAGCGGGTTGCCCAACAAGCATTTGGGATTTTTAATATTCCTGTTACTTTTTTTATTGATTCTGAAGGCATTATTCGGTATACTCGGATTAATGCGATTACAGAGTCTGAGATGGATCATGTATTATCGGAATTATTGCCCTAAAAAATCGGGTTAGTGTTTTTGGAGAGGATCTCTCACTTATGGAACAACCGTTAATTTTAGTTGTAGACGATGAACCCGATGTTGCCCAGTTGTTGTCGTTGCAATTGACCATGGAAAAATATCGGGTTCAAATTGCCTACGACGGTCCAACCGCCATCGAGTATGTCCGCTCACTCACACCCGATTTAATTATCTTGGATGTGATGTTGCCTGCCATGGACGGCTACGAAACTTGCCGTCGAATTCGCGAGTTCAGCAATGTGCCCATTTTGATGCTGACCGCCAATATTCAAGACCAGCAAATTGTCTCAGGTTTGGATAGTGGGGCCGATGATTATGTCACCAAGCCCTATAGCCCAAGCCAATTGTTAGCACGGGTTCGGGCTTTGTTGCGCCGGATTCCACCGCAACGGCCAATTATCACCGCTGGCGAAGGCTTGATGGTGCTGGATCGACAACGCCGCGAATTGAAAGTCAAAGATAAAGTGATCGATCTCACGCCAACCGAATATCAATTGTTGATTTTGCTGGCTGATAGTGTTGGGCAAGTTGTGCCGCACGAAAAATTGCTTGGCTCGATTTGGGGCAGTGGCAAAGAATCAGATCACGATTCGCTGAAAGTCTATATCTGGCATTTACGGCGTAAATTAGAGGACAATCCCCGTCAGCCGAAAATTCTGCTGACCGAATGGGGTGTTGGCTATCGCCTAGCTGAGTAACCTAGTTTGCTTGTGGATTGAGGAATAAGCGGCACGATCAACGAGGATCGCGCCGCTTTGGCATTTTAGCGGGTGGCCCAAGGGGCAAATTGATGGTAGAAGGTTTGGGTCGAAACAAATTCGTAAGCACCAAGATCGCAGCGAGCCAACAAATCGCCATTGCCATCGATTGGCCGTGATTGACCGCGTTGATCGCTCGCGGGGCAGGCTTGGTTGTTGCCCGCATCAACCGCTGGGCTGGTTTGGGTTAATGGTGCAACCCAAGTGTAGTCATCAACTTGGGTTAGCGGGCTGGTTTGAGCCGCGAGATCACCAAGATTCGTATTGCCAGCCAGTTGGCAATCATCAAGCTCGCTAATCAGCGCATAAAAACCTTGCGTCGCCCCCCAGCAATCGGCTCCCGCAGGCGCTGTATTGAGGCTGATCAAGGTATTGGTAAGGTAGCTCGTACTGGCGGGTAGCGTATAAATTCCACCGCCAACTCCATCTTCATCGCCAAATTTAATGCCATTGCTAATCACACTAGTGTTGATCAAGTGCAATGAGCGCGAATTATAAATCCCTGCACCCGCCAAATTAGCCGTATTATTGCTAATCGTGCTATTGATAATGGTTAATTGATTGGTGTTGTGAACTCCGCCGCCAGTGCCAATTGGCGCAGTGCCCATAAATTCAATTGCTCGATTGGAATTATTGATGATTGTAGCGCGATCAAGTTGCATCGTGCCAGCATTACCAATCGCTGCTGAATCACCAGCATTGAATTTAAAGATACTGCGATTAATATTCGACTGGCCTTTGCTATGAATTGCCGTGCCATGAGCAATCCCATTGCCACTTCCAGCAGCATTGCGATCAAAGATGCTCGTATTGATCGTCAAAGCCTTGAGCGCATAGATTGCACCACCAGCATTGGCCTCGTTGCTCCGAAAGATCGTATTGCTGATCGTCTTGGTGCTATTCAACCACAACGCACCACCTTGCGGATCTTCGTTATCGTTCACAATGATTGCTTCGTTATCAGTAAATTCGCTGGTACTAATGCTTAATTGTTGATCGGTCGAAGTGCTATAAATTGCCCCACCATTGACTGCTTGATTTTGGCGAAAGTCAACCGCATTAATTGTTAACTGAGCGGTATTATAAATTGCTCCGCCATTAAAATCATGCAAGGTTGCGGCAGTACGATTACCAATCAATGCACTATTACTAATCGATAAACTGCCAGCATTGTAGATTGCTCCGCCATGTAAGGCAGCGAGATTATCGTTGTAATTCAGATTCAAAACGGTCTGATTATTATTCAGATTAACATTATTGATGGTTAGCTGGCCTTGATTATAAATTGCAGCACCATTCCATGGGCTATGTGCTTCGATTAAGCTCAGGTTGCTCAGATTAACCGTACCACTATGAATATGCAGAATTCGATTGGTATTGGCGACACTCAGGCCACTAATGATCGTCAGATTCGGAGCCGCGCCGACCAAACTCAGCGTATCGGTAATATCCAAATCGCCATATAAGCCGCTATTATCATCAAGCCGAAACTCCGTGCCAACTGGCGCAGGGTTATCGATATTCAGCGTATAGGTTCCGCTGGCTAAATTGATCGTCGTGACTAGCGCTCCATTGCCACAATCGGCGCTGACACTGTTGGTATTGGCCGCCACAATTGCCTCGCGCAACGAGCATTGGCCATTCTGATTAACTTCATCATTAAAGGTGGTTACGGTAAAAATCGAAGCAGCCGCCTGCGTTGCAATGGTTTGTTGGGCATGACCAATTCCAGCGGTCGCCAAACCAAGCAGCATGCTGCCCAGACCGATTATCGTTTTCAGATGCATACCAAAACCTCGTACTATAAAAAATCGAACCACTACCCATGAACTATATCGAAATTAGGGTGTATGGGTACGACTATGGTTGGCACCAGATTGAGGTGAGCAGGCTTGAATAGTCTCTCCCTATCAAAGCCGAAGTTGTTAAAACCACACCAGCGGGTTTATCCTAGCATACAATCCAGCATTTAAGTAGGGACGATTGTACTACTCGCTGAAGCGCATGCTACGTGCGCCTCAAGACTGATAGCTAAAACTTAAAGCAATGGTATGATGTGTGAAACCTTGAGGAGCACCCGATAATGTCTGTCTTAATTGCTAATAATCTCGGCAAATGGTTTGGAGCCGAACAAATATTTGAAGCTGTCTCGTTCCAAGTGGCTCGTGGCGACAAAATCGCCTTGGTTGGGGTCAATGGCGCGGGCAAATCTACGTTAATGAAAATTATCGCTGGCATCGATAGCTCCAGCGAAGGTTCGTTGCATCGCTCACGCGGTTTGCGCGTGACCTACCAAGCTCAAGAAGCAACGTTCGCCGCCGATTCGACCTTAGAGCGCGAAGCGCATGCCGCCTTTGCTGCGCTGAGCAACATCGAAGACGAAATGCGCCAGCTCGAAGTTACAATCGCCAATCCCGATGATCCCCAATGGGAACAGGCGATGGAGCGCTACGGCGAGTTGCAACATCGCTATGAGCATGCTGGCGGCTATGAAAAAGAACATCGCATTACCCGTACCTTCCAAGGTTTGGGCTTTACTGATGCTCAATGGACGCAGCCGATTGCTCAGTTTAGTGGTGGTCAACGCACCCGCGCCGCGCTTGCCGTGGCCCTACTAGGAGATCCCGATATTCTATTGCTTGACGAGCCGACCAACCACTTGGATATGGCGGCCTTGGAATGGCTCGAAGACTTTTTGCGCGATTGGGAAGGCACATTGATCGTGATTTCCCACGACCGCTACTTCCTTGATCGGGTTTCAAATCGCACTTGGGAAATGGAGTGGGGCCGCTTGCAGGATTACGCCGCGCCCTATTCCAAATATCAAACGATCAAGGCTGAACGCATGGAGCGTTTAGCCAAAGAGTTTGAAGCCCAACAACAGATGATCGCCAAAACCGAGGAATTTATTCGGCGCTTCAAGGCTGGGGTTCGTGCCCGCGAAGCCAAAGGCCGCGAACGCCGACTTAATCGCTTTAAAGAAGGCTGGAATAGTATTCACGGCCATGTTAAAGCGATTGAAGGCCCGCAACGCCGCAAAGAACTTAAATTTGCCTTGCAAACCAACCTTCGTTCTGGCGATGTTGTGCTAGCGCTCGATCAATTGGGAGTTGGCTATACCAACAACGGACAAACCACCACTTTGCTACAATTTGATGAATTGTATGTGATGCGCGGCGAACGGGTGGCCTTGCTGGGGCCAAATGGCAGCGGCAAATCAACCTTGCTCAAAACCGTGGTCGATCAACTCAAGCCCTTGGCTGGTAGTTTTGAGGTTGGAGCCAACGTACAGCTTGGCTATTATGCCCAAGGTCACGAAGGCCTCGATTTCAACAACACGATTTTGGATGAAGTGCTGCGCCATAACCCGCAAATGGGCGAAACCCGGGCACGTACCATGCTCGGCAACTTCTTATTTACCAGCGATGATGTATTCAAGCAAATTCGCGATCTTTCGGGCGGCGAGCGTTCGCGAGTAGCCTTATCGCAGTTGATGCTCAATGGTGGCAACTTCTTGATGCTCGACGAGCCAACCAACCACTTGGATATTCAGGCCCGCGAGGCGCTTGAAGGCGTGCTTAACGATTTTAATGGTACCTTACTGTTTGTCTCGCACGACCGCTATTTTATCGATGCAGTCGCTGATACCTTGTGGTTGGTCAACGATGATGGCAGCATTACGCGCTTTCCAGGCAATTATTCGGCGCTTGCTGCTCAGCGAGAAAACGAACGTCGTGCTGCTGAAGCCGCCGCGATCGAGGCCAAACGCGCTGCCGAACGCCAAACCAAGGCCAACAAAGCCAATCCAACGCCTGTGCCAGCCAGTGCCAAGCGCCAATTGCAAAACCTTGAGCGCGAAATTGCCAGCCTAGAGCAACGCAAAGCCGCGCTTGATGCCGAAATTATGCAAGCATCAATTAAGCAAGATAGCCGCAAAATTGGCGAGCTTGGCACGCAATATGCCGCACTCGAAAACCAACTCAGCGATTATTACACCCGCTGGGAGCAATTGGCCGAAGAAGTTGGAGCCTAATTAAAGGCAAAAGTCAGAAGGCAAAAATCAAAAGCGCAGAGGCGCAGAGAAAAGAAGGGTACGAAGATTTAGGGTTTTGGCTGTAAACGTTGTTAATATCAGCCTTCGTGCCCTTCGTGTCCTTCGTGGTTAAACGGTATCTTTCATAGTTCATAATTCATCCTTGTATAAGGGCTTGTAATGTATCGAATTGGTTTGACTGGCAATATTGCATGTGGCAAAAGCACGGTGGTGGCGATGCTTCACGAATTAGGCGCAGCTGTTTGCGATGCTGATGCCGTGGTGCATCAAGTGCAAGCCCCTGATGGCAGCGCTTATACACCGATCGTCGAGGCTTTTGGCCTTGGAATTCTGCAAAACCAAACCTTTGGCCAGCCAATTAATCGTCAAGCCCTAGGCCAAATCGTTTTCACCGATCAAGCCCAGTTGCGCCGTTTGGAAGCCTTGGTACACCCAATTGTTCGCCAAACAATTATGGCTTGGCTGGAAGCTCAGCGCCAAAATAATGCTCAGGTTGTGGTGATCGATGCAATTAAATTGATTGAAAGTGGCTATCCTGCTTTGTGTGATGCAGTTTGGGTTGTCACCGCTGATCCAGCAATTCAGCTAGCTCGCTTGATCGAAACCCGGGGTATGAGCGAAGCCGAAGCCTTGCTGCGGATTAATGCTCAAAATAGTCAGGCCGATAAAATCGCCCATGCCGATGTTGTAATTGATAATAGCGGTTCGCTCGCGGAAACTCGCCGCCAAGTTGAACAAGCATTTTTGGCGATTCAACGCCATGATTAAACCAAGTAAGGAGCCAGTTATGCGTGTTCTTGATGCCCCAACCAATCAAGCACGACCAACCCCTCAACCACGATTAACCCCAGCCATGAGTTTTGGCTTGGCAACACTTGGTGTTTTTGTGGGGGTTGGCTGGCTCTGGCTTGCGCCACACTGGCTAGCATTGCTAATCACGCTTGGTTCATTAAGCCTTTTGCTCGGCCAAGCGTGGGCCAGTATCCAACGCACTGAGCGCGAACGCACGGTTTTAGCTCAAGCACATAGTGCCCTCGATAGCGAATATAACAGCATTCAAGCCGATTATGCCACGCTCGAACGGGCCTACGAAGATTTGCAACAATCGTATCAACGCTTGCAACGGCGGATCGATGAACGCACCGCCGAACGCGATCAATCGACCAATCAGTTGCAAACCTTGCTTGATGATACCCGCTCGTATGTCGCCCAACTAACGGCATTGAATGAAGTTTCAGTTGCTTTGAACGCCACGCTTGATCGCGATGAGGTGTTGGCTTGTATTTTGCGCCAACTTGAACGGGTGGTTACCTTCGATAGCGCTTCAGTTCAGCAGCTTGAAGATGATGAATTGCAAGTAATCGCTGCCCGTGGCATGAATAACGAAGTCTATGATATGCGGATTTCGGTGCCTGATAATGAATTGGCGCGGAAAGTGGTTGGATCGCCTGCACCAGTGGTTTTGGGCGATGTGCGCAAAGATCCATCGTTTGTGATGCAGCCTGGGCCAATTCGTTCATGGATTGGGGTGGCCTTGCGGGTGGGCGAACGCACGGTCGGCATTTTGACCGTCGATAGCCATCGCGAAAATGCCTATACCGCCGATGATGGTCACTTGGTCGCCAATTTTGCCAACCAAGCTGCCTTGGCCTTGCACAACTCACATCTGTTTGCGGCTGCTGAACGTCGCGCCACCGAAATGGCCTTGCTTTTGGAAATGACCCGCACGGTTGGCTCGACCTTGCACTTGCCCGAAGTCTTGCTCCGTGCCGCCGCCGCCATTGGCGAGGCCTTGCATGCTGAAGATGTATTGGTGTTATTGCTTGATGAACAGGGCGAGCGTTTGACTCCCCAAGCTGGCGCAATGGGTGATCATAACTACTTGCGCATGCGTTGGGCCAGCCCAACCTCGTTGAGTAACGAGCCAACTTTAGCCAAAGTGATCAAACAAGGCTGCGCCAGAGTAATTCATGCGGTTTCGCCGACGATTCCTTACCAAACCTTGTTGGCCTTGCCATTGAGCATCAAAGAGCAAGTTTTAGGGGTTGTCTTGGTCGCCACACCTGATCGCGATGCCCCATTTGGGCCACAGCAATTGGTTTTAGCTGAAGGTTTAGCCACCTCAGCCGCCATCGCGATCGAACAAGCACGTTTGTATGATCAAGCTCGACGCGCGGCTCAAGCTGAGGAGCGTTCACGTTTGGCGCGTGAATTGCACGATTCGGTCACCCAGACCTTGTTTAGCATGACCTTGACGGCTGAAGCTGCCCGTGCCCAAGTTGAGCGCAACCCAGTTCGGGCGGCCACTCAAATTGATCGCTTGAAGGCCGCAGCCCATCAATCACTAGGCGAAATGCGTGAACTCTTGCTGCAATTACGCCCAACGCCGTTGCAAGAACATGGCATTATCAAATCGCTGCGCGACCATATTGCCAGCTTGAATGCTCAAGAAGTTGCCATTAATTTGGAGTGTGAGGGCGAGGATTCGGTACTTAGCCCAGCCAATGCTGCTGGCTTATATCGAATTGCCCAAGAAGCGATTGCCAATGCGCTGCGCCATGCCCAAGCAACTAATGTACGAGTGAGCTTCAGCTTTGCCAGCAAATCGACGACCTTGATGGTGAAAGATAATGGCTGTGGCTTCGACCCCGATTTATTGGAGCGCAGTGGCCGCCATTTGGGGCTAACCAGTATGGCCGAGCGTGCCGGAGAACTGGGTGGCACGCTCGATGTGCAAAGTGTCGTTGGCGAAGGTACCTGCTTAACCGTGCACCTGCATGGGTAAGCTTGTTGCATTCGTACCAATCGCAAAGGCCTAAGCAAATTGATTGATTGCCTAGCCTTGTTAATCGCACTTTAGGGGGTGCAGGGGGATGAACCTATAGGCATCAACCTTAGCC
>NZ_DOPT01000051.1:0-23030 GCF_003512625.1 Herpetosiphon sp.
TAAACACTGCGGCGGGAGAGGGGGCTAGGGGGTGAGGGCATATAATTCTTGTCAGCCAAAAGCCTATAGACTATAGCCACATTAGTGTTCTTCGTGCCCTTCGTGGATCAAATTTCAGCTCAATGCCCAAACTGATACCAACCTGATAAATTGCTGATTTACATCTGAAAAAGCTATGATATAATCCTCACGCTGTGTTAAATGCTGGAAAATCAGCTTTTAGCGCTGTCCTCACGCCACGAAGGCGGGTTGTATCAAGAGAGTCGGTGTGGAATGCCGATGCCGCCGTTGTGGCATCTCTCCCTGAATCGTAGCAGCGTTGCTACCACCAAGCTGCATTCCCAGATGCCCAGTTTTGCATCCACCGCGTACCTCCGGAGGTTTCTGTTGCGACACATTGCCCGTTTCTTGGCGCTTGGTTGTCTGCTCGCCGTGAGCATGACCCCCATCCGAGCGCAGGCGAACCCAACCTTGTGGGCTGCTGCTGCATCAACCGACACCCTCGTTCTTGCTTCTGGTCAACTGACCCTCGCCCCGAATGCGGCCCAAGCGGCTGCGGTCTATGGCTCATACGCTCGTTTTGGAATGTTCGATAGTGCTCCGCAAAACATCGCTCCCGCCAATCAAGTGCTGGTTACATGGGGCGCAACTGTGCCCGCTGCCGCTAGCGTGCGCGTCGATGTGCGTGGCTTCAATGGCCAACGCTGGAGCGATTGGACGCTTGATGTGCAATCGGGCCAAACGGTAGCTTTTGCCACCATCGCCCGCCAAATTCAATATCGTTTGGTGCTATTGGCCAACGAGGCTGCGCCAGTCGTTGATTTTGTGCAACTTGCGCCCAACACGCTTGCCGAAAGCGATGCCATCAGCATTATGGAAGATGAGCCGATTGCTCCAACCTACCATATTCGGGCTACCCGGATGGGCTTGGTTGGCGATCGCACGGCCAACGGCCATATCATTCAGCCAAACGATTGGTTTGTTTCATTGCCATCGTTCCGCTCACTCTCATCGCGTGGCGGCGGCGAATACATGGCGCGGCTTTCCTATCGTGGCAAATCGATTGTTGTGCCAGTTTGGGAAGTTGGGCCATGGAACATTCACGATGATTATTGGAATGTTGAGCGCGAGAAATTTGGCGATTTGCCTGTCGGCTGGCCCCAAGATCACGCTGCCTATTTCGATGGCTACAATGGTGGCTGGGCTGAAAAAGGCCGCGTGCGATTCCCCACCGCTGCTGATGTCGGCGATGGCGCATGGGTCGCCTTGGGCATTCCATTTAACGATGAACAAGAAGAACTTGATATTACCTTCTTGTGGCTAGGCCGTGATCCTGGCGATAACCCCGACCCAATGCCAGTTGGCAGTGTTACGCCTGAGCCAGCCCCAATTGAAGAATTACCAGCGGGCACGATTCAGGTCGATAATCAAGGCGAACAATTCAGCCGCTCCGATGTGGCATGGTTTGAATTTTCGTGTGGTAAAAATCGCCATTCGTTCTGGACCTTCTCAACCAACAAGCCTGAAGAAGCAGTCAATAATGCGCGTTGGACAACTCCGCTTGAGGCTGGTGACTATAGCGTGACCGTGTTTGTGCCCTACTGCCCCAATGGCAAGAGCGATACAACTTCAGCACGTTATGTTGTGCAACATGCCGATGGCGAAACTCAAGTTGTCGTCAATCAAGCGGAACATGCTGGCAACTGGGTTGAGCTAGGCCGCTATCGCTTTGATGGTACTGGCACAGTTAGCCTCAGCGATTTGGCCGACGACCGCATGAAAGCCATTTGGTTTGATAGCGTGCGCTGGACAAAATAAGTTCAATTCAATTATTTAGCGATCAAAGAAGCAGGGCTTGGAATTATCCAAGCCCTGCTTCTTAGTTATCCATTATTCAGCTTATGGTTGCGGTGGCGTAGCCAAGAAGTTAATCCCGACCACCGGCATGTGAATTGTGCTCCCAACAACCGTTGAGTTAACATTGAACGAATAAACGTTATCCAACTCACGTTGCCCGGCTGGTGTTTCAGCCTCGGTTACATAATTACCACTATCAATCACCAAATAGACCTTCCATGTCCCCGTTTTATTGAAGAGTGCCTGCCAGACGACTAACGGACAATCGACAGTGGCTGCGGGACATGTTCTGCGCCAAATGGTATTATCCGAAATTGCATCAAGCGTAAATTCACCATCTTGGGGCAAATTCAAGCGATTAATCTCGGTAAAGACCATCCCTAGTGGGTAGGCACCGCTATCAGGATCACGAGCTGGTGGCACATCGGCAGAGCCAGGTGGCAAGAGATACATGTCCACAAAGAAGGTGCCTTGGCTTTCAATATCGGCATCGAGCACATTTTCGGTGTCATTTGAGCCAGGTTTGATCCCATTTTTAAAGGTTGCCGTAAAGGCTGTAATGCCAGTTGTGCTTACAGTTGACATCGTAGCCGAATCAACGTATAAGCTTGGGTGACCATCAACCTTATACTTAATCCGCACATTGCGTAAAATGGGAGTTGCCCCAACTTCAGTCGGACTTTGGGTGGTCATCAATGCTTGATACTGGAACCACTGGCCTTGGACGGCGGGAGTCCCATTAGCAACATTCGGCCCTTGCACCGAGTAGTTATCATTCCCAGGCGAGGCATCAACAGTTTGCCATTGGGCAGTTTCCAGTGCACCGCGGGTTGCCGCTAGCTTATATTGCATTTGAATATCAGTGTTGATAGGTGGATTTGGCAGCGTCGCATCCCACAGCATTTGCTCAATGATGGCTGGAGCACGGAGTTGGAGTGGTGATGAGCGATAAACCCCTGGTGAAGGATAACCCCCAACCGTCAAGTCGATATCGGCATCTGTCCCAACAAAGCCAAACAACACATCTTGTTGATAGGTATTCCCAACCCGAATCCCACCATACATGTAGGCAACTGGTCGGAAGTTGATATAGATTAACTCAAGACCGTGACCTGAGCGTGCTTGCGAGGTCAAAAGCGCATTTTCCGAAACGCGGAAGTTGCTTTGGCCGAACACAGGTAAGGTAAAGTTATCGATATTGATATAGGAAGTATAAATCCGATGGGTGGGATCACCAGCACTGCCTTGGCGGCCCCCAACCACATAGATCTTTTGGTTGACCCCAATCACGCGGGGGCTAGAAAGCGGTTCAGGCAAGATATAGCGCTGGGTTTCCCAAGTCAGCATCCCATTCGTATCGAGTTTGCCCAACATCGCTTGAGCAGAACCTTCGACCGTGCGGGTACAACCAACAGCGACATGGCCTGTGCCCAACTCGAAAGTGCCACCAACCACTAAAAAGGCCCGATAGGTGCTGGTAAGCGTAATTGCATCAAAGTTGGCAACATCCATACTATGCAAACCAACGTTCTCATCACAGCCATTGGTTGGGGTAAACATATCGGGGGTAATTGGCAAATCGGGCATTGACTGCCATGGCCCCAAAACCCCATTTGGCCCTACCAAGGTTCGTCGAACTGATCGGCGCACATAAATTGGCGAGAAGAGTGCCGATGTATCGCGCGTTTTACCACCAATTAGGTAGATATAGGTTTGACCATTGGGTGTGGTGTAGGCGGTTGCTGTGGTATTGATCAGTTTTTCGCCAGTGGTCAACGCCTGAGTTTGCCAAGTGTTCAATGAACCATCAGCATTGATCACATTCGAATAAATCTTATCGGTATACTCAATATCGCCGGTTGAGGCGCTTTGGCCACCAAAGGTATACATAATCCCCTTAGTAGGATCACTGGTGTTCGTCACCACCACCGTACTCATCCGCGTCAGGGGAACTGGTAAGGTTTGAGGAAGTTCAGTCCACTCGGTCGTTTCACCCCCAGTATCAGTGACGGTTGCTCGACAGACCTCAGACACAACCGCTACATTCCCGCTTGATGCGGTCGAGCCACCAATCGCATAGAGGTGCTGCTTGAAACTAACAGTCCCCATATCGGCCAAAGTCCGACAAAGTTGATTACTGGCATCACTCCATTGCGCCAACGCACCCTGAGGGATCAACTGCACCCCGCCATAGGTAACATCACCGATCACCTGATCTTGTTGGGTTAGGCCGGTTAGACCAAAATAGCCGCTGGCAAAATCACCGGAGCTGAGTGAAACGGTAGCATTGAGTGAGATTGCCGAAACCGAAGAGATAAAGGTGACCAAAAGTGTAAGAGTAATAAGAAACGAGGATAGTACTCGTCTGCGCTTCCTATTGCGAACCATAGTAAACTCCTTACTATTGAATACGCACAGCCAATGGCTGTGCGTATTCCATGACCCCTCAAGAATTGTACTAGAACTTAGCCTATTCTGGACAGAGTGCTTTGTTTTGTTGGGCTTCGGCAATGATCATGGTGTACTTACCAAGATCAATCAAGCTATCAGCCTCTGCGGGGATATTGAATTGGATGCGATTTTGAACAATCGTATCTTCAGCACCGCGTAACCGATTATACAGTTGTGGCAAGTAGTTGGCAGGGTACAAGCTTGGATTAATCGTTTCACCACTACCTAATGGGAATTCGCTCCAGCTTGTTACACTACGGGTTGCCCCAAAACTATAGTTGCCTGCCTCGGGTACGGTAAAGAGTAAGGTACCATTCGTGTCTGCCGACATGTTGCTCATCCCAGCAACTGGGTTATTCGAGCTATCGTAGACCGTAACTTTAGCACCTGCCGCAATGATCGTGGCATCGCGCTCGTAACATGGCTGGGCTAGGTCATCCAGAATCGCATCGAGTGCATAGTCCAAGGCATTTGGGTTTTGCGCATAGAACGCGCCACCAGGTGAAGCAATTTGGTCAATCCGCAAGTCTTGTAAATCGTATCGACCTTGATCACCTACCAAGATTGCATAGATGTTGACTGGTCGCTGCGGCGAGACCCGATTACGGGCTTGGGTCGCAACCTCAACCAGCGATACAATTGGAGCCTTGGCATAACCATTACCTGCCCCTTGACCATTCCATGGACAGTTGGCTTGAACTTCAGGCAAGTCGGTGATCGGATAATTATCGCCACCTACGGTCAAAACGTTATTAGCCGTTGGATCAGCAGGATCTTTACAATATTTATAGCCACCAGAACGGGTATGTTTCAATTTTTGGCTATTTTGTGAGTTAACTTGAGGTCCTTCGTACATCACGTTGGTCAAACCGTCGGTCAACATCACCATTACCAATTTGATTGGGCGACCAAAACGATCAACCCGGGTATGAGCGCTAACATTATCAAAGTAGCGAATGCCTTCGCGTAAACCGCGACCACCTGAGGTACTACCGCTCATATTGGCTTTAGTAATCCAGCTGATCAAGGAATTCATGTTAGAGCGCATCGTGGTGGTACGAGCACTCACGCTGGCTTGGTCGCTACCAGCTGGGCTGGTTACAAAACCAAACGATGGGCTGCTAGTAACTGCATTACCACTGAAGCGCACGGCAGCAATCCGGTTATCGCCACCTTTACCAACCAATGCTTCTCCAGGGAACAAGCTAGCGTTGTTCATATTTTGGCCAGCAGGAGCATTCCAAACATCAAGCATCTTATATGAGAACTTGGCTAAGAAGTCCTTAACCCGATACCAGCGGGCATTGGCATCGACGCTACAAGTCCGTTGACTATCGTAGCACCATTGCATCGAGCCTGAAATGTCAACCACTAACGAAATATCGTAGCTCGTGGTATTGATACTTGGCAAATACCAAACCAACTTTTGGTCAAGGGCAAGCTTGACTTCTGGTGGTGGTGGTGGTTGTGGTACATCAACACATGGGCAGGTATAGTTGCTGTTGAGATATTGGATGGTAATCCCAGTACTGTCAAAATTGGTCACCATGACCTTGACAAAGCCACCTGAGCGGAAACTGGTATATTTTTCGTTGCCAGTTGTACCCGAATAGCTCAACTTGGTAAAGGTTGGAATCAGGATTGGCTTGTTCTTCAAGGCCGTCAAGGCAGTAGCCAAACTTGCTGCATTTGGGCGCAACGTACTATCAGAAACCTTGATCCAGTCGTCGATGTTGATCACGCCGTTATTGCTAGCGTTGGCATAGCCTGGAGGTGCGGTAGCCTCGGTGACCCCTTTAATCACATCACCAGTACCACCCAACGATTCCTTCAAACGATTATCGGCGTTGAAGCCCGACAAGGTTTGCCATTCGGCCCAGACGAAGTAGTCTTTTTCGACCGATGAGCCAACTTTATTTTTCGTCCAAGCAATCGGTTTGCTTTCACCTGGCAACATTCCCGTCATTTTTTGGGTCGCAACCGCCAGCGGGAAGATGTTGGTAGCACATTGACACAAGGTTGCTTTATTTTCAGCCGAAACCTCGAGCGTATCGATACCTAAGGCTTGGCCAAAGATGGTGTTCCGTGCTGAACGAACTTCAACCCGCAAGCCATTGAACTCGGTCGAAACTTGACCACCGCTGCCAACCGGATATTCAACCCGTGAGCCACGTTGGGTATAGAAAGCCCGATAGTAGTTTTGGCTTGGGTCAAGGTTGCCCCAATCGCCGTTGATATAAACGGCATTGGTAATGCCGTTGGCAGCCAAAGCATCGCGGATAGCCTGTTGAACAGCGCCATCAGTTCCGTCGATTTCGCTATTCATGGATTCCAAACCGGCAATTGAAGCAGCAGTTGAAGCTGCTTGTTGCTGGCGTTGGCGGCTAAACGCCTCGCCTGTATCAATGGCTAGTGCAGCAAACGCAATCATGACGAAGAACAAAATAGCAGAGAATACTAATGATTGTCCTGCGACTGGTTGGGCTACACGTCGCGTCATGCGACTTAAGTTCATAGCCAATCCTCCGTAAAAGTAAAAATCAATACCACGGATCGTGATAAGTATTAACTAGGGTATGGTTTGTTGTTGGGTTGCGGTTAGGTCGATCGTGTCAGCTCCAAAGATTGAAGCCGCGAAAAAAAATGATCGGTAGGTGTAGCGTACACTCACCCGAATATCGCAAAACTGCCGTGCTAGAGTTGCTGGGTTCGCACAATTGAGTGGGCTTGTTCCAGCTACAGCCCCATCAACAAAGCTAATTTGAATCCGCTGGTTTAGGACACCCTCAGGATCGGGGCCTCCACTATTATCAAGATCAAATAAATTAACGTAGCGTAAACCGGAATTATTGTTTGGCGCACCACTCTCATAGCGCAATCGGTCGCGGATTTCTTGAGTATTGATCGTTCCATCGCTGCGCAGTGGGAACAACGAGCCATATGAAACCGCTTCATAGGCAGCGCCCTTCAGCCCTTGGTAGGCAAAAAAGGCCAGAGCACCATCAATAATGCCTGAAAGAAACGTGAATAACACTGTTATCGTGAGCGCAAATTCAACCAAGGCTTGGCCTGCTTGTTTACGCTTTTTTTGTAGCTTGAGCATGGTCAGATACCCTCATTGATTAACGGCAAACAGACAGCGGATCAATACTCGAAAAATCATAGCGGACAATCGTGCGGCGTGAGGTTGCATCAATTTCAACATTATCTAAGAATACATCCCCAACCGGTGTCAGTGGCTCATAAAAATATCGAATTTGTACTTGAATAATAAAGCCAGCTCGGCGGTAAATTGTTGGCCAAGCATTATCTTGGCGAATAGTCGTATCATTAGCCGATAGATGATACGAAATCTTCACATAGCCAGGTTGGAGACCAACTGTCGTGCGTAGTGCTGCCCCACGAATAGCTTTCACACAATCATCATCATTATCAGTAATATACTGCTCGGGAGTTCGTGCTCTAATGGGTGGGCCTGACGAAGCTTGCTCAGCCCCACGTCGAGCTGCATAGTTGGCCTGTGACCATGAATACGTTAAAAAGCCAAACTCAATTGTACCGAATAAGAACGACATAATAAGGGGAAAAACTAGGGCAAATTCAACAAGGGCTTGCCCTCGTGACTTTCGTTTCATACGTACCTCCCGTGTTGGTTATGCGCATACGTTCCACGTTTGGAGCTCAAGGTCAGTATACACAAGTCAATGTCGATTAGCCTATAGTGCGATAGTACCAATTTTTGTTTAAGAATTAGCCTACGCTATTATTGATCAATCTGCCAGACTATGCCACTCCATTGAATTCCAAGGCTGCGGGCATCGTTAGGTGGGCTGGGGTATTCGGTGGCATAATCATTGGGTGTCCACGTTCGACTGAGGCTCAATTGCAAGAGCCAATCGTGCTCTGGCAAGGCTGGTAGTTGCCAGGTTAATGTGGTTGGCTCGCTGCTGCTCAGTTGTTGACAACCCAATGACTGACGAATCGGCTGTTTGATCAGATAGCTAGCACTTAAACAAAGCTCAACTGGCTGGTTTACGAGCGATGGTGGTACTAACCCTAATCCTACACTAAAGGTCAAGTTTGAGCTAGTACCAACTGCTGGCATAACCCAATTGGCGTTTCCAGCAGTCCAAGCATAACGTTGGCCAGTCTTGGGGTTGGTTTCAACCGGATTTATGCCACTATGCTGCCAACGATAATCATCAATCGCAATGATTTGCTGGCCAACGATCGGCGCACTATCAGGCACAAGCCGATAGATGCGATAGGTAAAACGAATGTCGCCCGCCGTAAAGGGCTTTTGCAATTGCAGTTGTTGCCATTCTTTTAATGGTAGGTCAAATAGCGCAACATTTTCGTAGCGAAAGCCAGGTAAATTAAGCATGCCACCACGTGAACCAAGCATCACATAGACTGGGCGGCCTTGGGCTTGCCAATTGCGCACTTGCTGAGCCAATAAATCGCGATAGGGCGTGGGATCGTCGCTGTAGGCCACCAAATAATCACGATCAAACAAATAGTGCATTGGCGTAGCAATATTGGTCGAGGAATCACGGTCGCCACCACGCATGAGCACAATCGCATTTGGCTCAGTTTGGTTGGCTAGCTCGGTCAGAGCAGCTAGCGCACCTTGATATTCAACATGGGCAATCGTGCGCCAGCCAGTTGCTGCAAAAAACAGCAGCATCGCGGTTGCCGCCCCGCCACTTGCTGCCCGCCAAAGCCAGCGCGATTGAATCATGCCCTTGGATAAGAGCCATGCCATGCCCAAGGTAAGCATTGGCACCGCCCCTGGAATAAAGCGCCGCGCAATATAAATGTAGGTTTGGTCGGCAGTGCCATACGAATCATTGACGCTAAACGCACCATACAAAATACCCAACAGCAAAATCAGCCACGAACTGCGATTCATGTCGCGCCAAATCCACAGCGCCAAACCTGCGATGCCCAAGCCAATGCCCAAGGGCGAAAAATACCAACCCAGCCGCACCATATTGCCATAGGCGATTGCTGTTTGGCGTGGCTTAACATCAGGAATCGGCAAAATCCCACCGATATAGCTATTCCAGGTGCTGGCATGCTCAATTGGATGCAGAAGTGCCGCGCTTGAAAGATGCTGTGGCCGAATAAAATAGGCATAAGCTGCCAGCAAGACCAAGCCCACAGCTACGCCGCCTAACAACCAGCGTTGCCAATGTTGGGTTTGCGCTTCAACCCAATTCAGCAAACGCGGAAAACGACACAAGGCCCAAAGTGCGAATAAACCAAGCAGAACTATACCCAATTCAAGTGCTAAACGACTGGTGCTCTCTAAAATCCAAGCTTTGGAGTTGTTGCCGCGAATATCTTGCAACAATGGTGGATAGAAGGGGTGCACCAAGCGCGAGATAATCGCAAAATCTTGGAATTTGCCCCAAGTATTATTCATAAAGTAGAGCCAGCCAATGGTGCTGATGTGGATGGCGGCATGGACCATCATCAGGCCAAAACCGAGCAGCATAGCGGTTTCGCCCATACGCCAGCGGCGGCGAATCAGGGCCGCGCCCAAATACAAGACAATTGGAAAGACCCCAAAGTAAAATTCAAGCCGCATGAGCGCCAGTTGACCAATCGCCAAGCCACACAACGCGGCATACCACAAGTTCCGGCGGGTGCTGCGCTGATCAGGCGCGGTTTGGCTATAGGCGGCCCACATGGCCAAGCCGCCCCACACAGTCCACTGCGCTCCTGCTTCGGCAGTCGAGTAGCGGCTAAACCAAATTTGCAGGCTGTTCAGGCTAAGCAAGCCTAAAGCTAAAACGCCCATCCAAGCGCTAGCCTTACCACTGACGACTCGCCGCCCAACCATGGCTACGCTCCACGCACCTAGCCAACCCAAATAGCCCGTGGCCAGCAAACCGCCATACAAACCAAACAAGCTCGTCCAGATGGCGATCCAAGTTGGGTAAAGGTGAAAGTTATTGGGGTATGATTTGCCCGCCGCCGCCGATTGCTCGGTCATAAAAAAGCTGGGCTGATGAAAACGCGTGCTCAAAAAACGCTCAGGATCTTGTTTGCCAAGCAAATTGCTATAGGCTTGTTTGGCTGGCTCAGAGAGATTGCGGTCGTTGTAATTCATTGCTCGCACAATCTCGGCAACCAAAGCTTCATCTTGCACAATGCTGCCTGTGCGCTCAATCGCAAAGCCTGTAACTGTGTAAACCCCAGCATCACGCCCACCAAGCACTGTCTCAAACGGGCGAGCCACGATTGCCGCAAAAATGAGCAAGCCAAGAATAAACAGCCAACGCTCCCAAACAGGGCGAGCCTCGCTGGTTTCGAGTGGCGCTAGGCCAAATTTGTGGCTCAGCCACCAGCCTACACCACAAAAAAGCGCCGTGCCAAGCACCAAATGCAGCAAACTAAACCAGCCAAGGCTTGCTAATACCAAGCCCCACCAACCTGTCCACAGCGCACTCACCGTCATGCGTTCAAACTGACGATCAAGCCAATCGCTGCTGCGATGACCAAAGCGCCCCCACACGAGGCCAGGCAGATAAAGCAGAACTGGGGCTAAGAGCAAACCAAGAATCAACTGCATAACGCTTCCTTCACAACGCTCGGGCTAAATAGTTGAGCAAACAGCAGCGATTATACTTGATTCTCTTCGTTGAACGAACCAAAAGCCTCGCTATAACGAAATAGCGAGGCTTTGCTGATAAGCAGCCATCGATGATTAAAATGCACATGGCTCCTTGCCGATTTGTGTATTCTGCCGACAGTTTAAGGCACTACTGGCGGCTTGGCGGTTGGTTTATCGGTTGGACGCTCGGTTGGTTGCACTGGCCTATCAGTTGGTCGATCAGTTGGTCGATCAGTTGGCGTATTAGCTGGCTTGGGGCAACCATTACGCGATGGGTCGCCAGGCTCGCGTGGGCAAGCATCGCGATCATCGGGAATCGTATCGCCATCGCTATCAGCAACTGCTGGTGGATTGGTCGGCTCAACTGGGGCAGGGCAACCATTATTTGGGCCAGCCACATCAGGACAACCATCAACATCATCAGTCACACCATCACCATCACGATCGATAGGAGGAGCAGGTGGATTGGTTGGCTGAACTGCTGGTGGATTAGTCGGCTGCACCACAGGCGGGTTGGTTGCCGCAGGCCGTGCAGTGGCTGGTCTTGCGGTTGCAGGGCGAGGGGTTGCAGCGGGCTGAGCAGTTGGCTGGGTCGCTGTCGTTGGTTGGGCTGGCTCGCTAGTTGCTGTAGCCTGCTCGACGGCGACACTCGTTGGCTCATTGGTTGCAACACCCAAGGTAATCGTTGGTTGTCCCGCCACGCCCATCAAGGTATTCGTTGGTGCGGACTGGCTTGGCTGAGCTACTACCACTGTTTTCGTGTTTTGCTCAAGCGTGACCACTGGCGTTTGCTGATCGCGGTTAAGCCACCAACCACCACCAGCCCCGCCGAGCAACACAATCAGCAATAATGGCCAATAGCGTTTATAGTTTGGGGTTGGCTGCGCCTGCGGCCCAGCTTCTGGCAACGGTTGCCCAGGATAGCTGCTTCGCGGTTTGCTGATGATTGGGCTTGGTTGGCTATGCTCGCGGGTGGTTAGTTGTTTGGGCGGCCCAGTAATCGCCCGTGAGCTAATTGTCGATGGCAAAATTTTGGTTTGGGCATTATTGACTGGCGCATAGGGTTGGGCCAAGGCGAGTCGAAATTCCTCAGCCGACGCAAAACGCTCATCAGCATCAATCTCCAACGAACGCATAATCGCTTGATCGACATGCTCAGGGATTGATGGATTGAAGTTTTTGGGGGCAATAATTGGGTCGGGCTTGCGTTTAGCCATCGCCAAGGTTCGGGCTAAAGCATCGGCGGTTTTGCCATCACCATCAGCTGGAGTGCGCCCAGTTAATAAATGATAGAGCGTCGCCCCCAACGAATACAAATCACTCCGTGGATCAGTGCCTTCTTGATTAATCTGCTCAGGTGGTGCATAGGTCAAGGTATAGCCATGAACACTATGCATTGCACTGCGCATATTGGTAAAAATCTCGGCCTTTGCCAAGCCAAAATCCAACAATTTCAATTCGCCACGGCTAGTAATTTTGATATTGGCAGGTTTAATATCGCGGTGAATAATCGGCTGGCGATAAAATGTATGCAGATAGGTCAAAACGCTCAATAATTGATCGGCCCAAGCCAACACTTGCTCAACCGGCAACGGCCCACCTTGACGATCAAGCATCGTGCTCAAATCGTCACCATCGATCAAATCCATCACCAAAAATTGGCCAGCATCATTATTGAAGTTAAAATAGACTTTGGGCAGGCTTGGGTGTTCTAAGTTCGCCAACAGGCTAGCTTCATGGCCAAAGGCTTTGATCGCATGGTCACCCTCAAGGTGCAAATGTTTGAGCGCCACCATTTTGCGCAACTTAATATCGTAAGCAGCATAGACCGCGCCCCCGCCGCCATGGCCAATCCGCTCACGAATTTCATAGGTTTCATTCAAGATCATGCCATTTGGAAACATAGCCTGCCTCATCATTTCAATCAGTTTTAATCTGGGTTGTTCTTTGCTTGTCAAAGCAAGCCACTATTTCATTCAATGGTTCCCCATCGCTCGCCTGCGGGTTCGGGGGCTAGGGGGCGAGGGAACTCATTATTATTTGGGCAAGTAGCAGATGGGTTGATTGAAGGAATGAGCTGCTACTTGCCCGATTATACCCTAATTTGCCTAGAGATTATGGAGTCATTGGTGGTGATGTTGGTGGTGACGGTGGATTATTTGGATTAATATTTGGTGTTGGCGTATTGGTTGGCCGTGGCGTTGCCCGATCGGTTGATAGATTCGGCGTTTCGGTTGGCCGCGGTGTATTAGTAGCCTGCTCTACTGGCTTCGGGCAGCCATTGCGCGAAGGATCGCCTGGCTCACGTGGGCAAGCATCGCGATCATCGGGAATCGTATCGCCATCAGTATCAGCAACTGCTGGTGGCGCGGTTGGCTCGACCACAGGGCAGCCATTATTTGGCCCAGCCACATCGGGGCAGGCATCAACATCATCGATAAAACCATCGCCATCGCGGTCACTTGGAGGTGGCGGTGGATTGGTTGGCTGGACAACTGGTGGATTGGTTGGTTGTAGCGCAGGTCGCGCGGTTGGTTGCACCACAGGCCGCGCCGTTGCAGGCCGTGCAGTTGGTTGAACTACCACAGCAGTTGCAGGCTCAACAGTTGCCGTCGCACTTGGCTCAACGAGGGTTGCCGTGGCTAAGCCCAGCGTGATTGTCGGTTGCCCAACAGTGCTCCCAGTATCGGTTGGTGTGGTTGATGGCAGAGCCGGAACTTGATTAACAACCAAATTAGCTGCTTGGGTTTGGGTCGCACCATTCGCTGAAGCTCCGGTTGGATTAGCCTTAACCCACCACCACCCACCACCAATCAAACCAACCAAGATCAACATTAACCATGGCGCAACGCGTTTGAGTGGCTTTGCTTGAGCGTTTGGGTTTTGTACCAATGGCGTTGGCAAGGTCGATTGCGCCTGATCAGCAATCGACGTACTAGGGATTGAACGAAGTGGTTGGCTGATTTTAGCCGGCGCTGGTTGACTCGATAGCCCGCCAACAGGTTGGGTTGGGCGGCGTTGCGAACCAAGCAAACTTGAGATCCCCGAGCTTAGTTTTACTGCGACAGAAGGATTCAAGGCTTGGCGAAATTCGGCTGCCGAGCCAAACCGATCAAGCTTATTAATCGCCATTGCCTTCATAATCGCAGCATCAACATAGTCAGGAATCGTCGGATTCAACAGCTTTGGTCGAACGATAGGGTCGGGTTTCGCTTGAATGACCATGGCATGACGATTGGTCGCATCAATCGGCTTCTGCTGAGCATTCACTGGAACCTTGCCAGTCAGCAAGTGGTAGAGTGTCACACCAAAGGCAAAAATATCGCTGCGCTCATCGGTGTGTTCATTATCGTTAGGCACAAGCTGCTCTAAGGGCGCGTAGGTCGAAGTATAGCCACGCACACTTTGGTAGACATTATTAATTTGGGTTGATAGAGCACTTTTGGCTAAGCCAAAATCGATCAATTTCAACTGGCCCGATGCGCTTAATTTAATATTTGCTGGCTTAATATCGCGGTGAATAATTGGTAGTTCGTGCGCCGTATGCAAATACTCAAGCAGCTTCAACAATTGATCAGCCCATGGCAAGACCTGTTGAAGCGCTAAGGGGCCAGCTTGCTGATTGAGGTATTCGGCGAGGTCAGTGCCATCAATATATTCCATCACCAGAAACTGGCTTGGGCCTTCATCAAATTGGTTATAGACCCGTGGCAAACATTGATGTTCGAGGCGAGCTAATAAACGTGCTTCCTTCTTAAAATGCTTGACTGCATCATCACTTGGCAAAATCAAGTGTTTGATCGCGACTGAGCGGCCTAAATTAAGATCAAGTGCCTCATACACATTGCCGCCACCACCACCACCAACCTTTTTAATAATTTCATATTGTTGGTTCAGCACAACGCCTGGTTGAAGAACCGTCATAGTTGCCCTCGCAACAAAAATAGCATAATGGCGCTAGTTTACCATATTTAGTTAGCTATTTCGCTAGCAGGCGCTGTGAGGCAACGAAATTTTAATAATTAACTGAGTTGACAGCCTTAACGCTTTTGAGTATACTCAAGGAGCTTAAATAAGCGGGAATGGCGCAATTGGCAGCGCATCTGTTTCCCAAACAGAAGGTTGCGGGTTCGAACCCCGTTTCCCGCTCCACCATCAAACACTCCACCACTATGGGGTGTTTTTTTGTTTAACCACGAATCAAAGGCAATTCAACGTTAACCCAGAGGCGCAGAGCAGTGAGAGCTATGAGCTGAAGGCTTTGAGCTAGCGGAACATTATTCGTGGAATTCGGGCAATTCGTGGCTAAAAAACTGAACCTTCGTATGCTTCGTAGATCACAAACACTTTGCAAAATACCAATATGCAGTATAATGCCCCAATCGTGGCGATTTTGTCACCAATTACAAGGAGTAACCAACGCTACCCAATTTAAGCGCAACGGTCTGAATCAACTTGATTCAGAAAACGAGGTAGAGGTTCCTCGCCGCAGGGCGAGTGCTAACCTACAAACTCCAAGTTGGTGCGTGCGACGAGCGGCTCGAATAGCCTTCCCGCTGCTGCCCACGGAAACAGGCTTGGCTCAGTTCGTAGGGAAAAGCGAATAATCAGCGGATGCCTCTTGGGTACACCACAGCCCAAAAGGGTGTTGCAAAACTTGTTGGCAACAGCAAGCACAATCAACACCTTGTGGCCAGTTACATAGCAGCATGCCCCGCCCCCGTTCAGCGACGATACGGGTTGGTGCGGTGTGGTGCTATGTTGTGTTTTAGCGAGCTTTTATCAACGTGGAGTATAGATTTTATGTGCGGAATTGTTGGATATGTTGGCCCACGCGAAGCAACCGATGTGATTGTGCGGGGCTTAGAGTTATTAGAATATCGCGGCTACGATTCAGCGGGCATCGCCATTTTAGAGGATGCCGAATTTCAAATGCGCCGCTCGGTTGGCAAGCTGGTTAATTTGCGCCGCCGTTTGCATGCCGAGCCAACCGCTGGTCATCAAGGCATCGGCCACACCCGTTGGGCCACGCACGGCGCAGTCACCGAAGCCAATGCCCACCCCCATCGCGATAATAGTGGCCGCATCGTGGTGATTCAAAATGGGATTGTTGAGAATTATCTCGAAATTAAAGGTCGGTTGATTGAACAAGGTGTTCGCTTTCATTCGCAAACCGATACCGAAGTCATTGCCCAAATGCTTGGGTTATATACCGCCGAATATGGCGATTTTCAACGCGCTTTCGGCCAAGTGATGAGTGAATTACGTGGTGGTAATGCAGTTGTAGCTATGGATCAAACCCAGCCTGATTTGATTTTAGCGGCCCGAATTGGCAATGCTGGGGCAGTGGTAATTGGCCATGGTGATACTGAAAATTTCGTCGCCTCCGATTTGCCAGCAATTGTCGATTACACCCAACATATGGTCTTCCTCGAAGATGGCGAGATGGCGATCGTGCGATCAACCGGCGTGGAATATGTCAAGCTCGATGGCACGCCAATCAGCAAAACGCCTACCACCGTTGCATGGGACCCCGTATCGGCGGCCAAAGGTGGTTACAAACACTTTATGCATAAAGAGATTTTCGAGCAACCACGCACAACAACCGACACATTGCGCGGACGAGTCGATCTCGAAGCCGGACGAATCGAGCTTGATGGACTGACGTTGAGCGATGCCGAAATGCAAAAGCTCGATTGCATCTATGCAGTAGCCTGTGGTACTGCTTGGCATGCCTGTTTGATCAATAAATATTTTATCGAAACCTTGGCCCGTGTACGAGTTGAAGTCGATTATGGCTCCGAATTCCGCTATCGTAATCCTGTGATGAACGAACGCAGTTTATTGCTGGCCTTGACCCAATCGGGTGAAACCGTCGATACCTTGGCAGCAATGGCTGAAGCCCGCGAACAAGGCGTAAAAAGTGTGGCAATTTTGAATGCGATTGGTTCGCAAGCAGGCCGCTTGGCTGATGGTGGCGCAATCTACATTCACTCAGGCCCAGAAATTTCAGTGGCTTCAACCAAAGTCTTCACTGGTATGTTGATGGCAGGCTATCTGTTTGCGCTGCGCTTGGCACAAGCTCGTGGCACGCTCACCAGCGCCGAAATTCGCGAACACATCCAAGCGTTAATCGAAATTCCCGCCAAAATCGACACTATGCTCAAAGATACCGCCATTTATGATCAACTGGCGGATCTGTATCATCACTCAACCGATATGCTCTACCTTGGGCGCTGGGTCAATGCCCCGATTGCGCTCGAAGGTGCGCTCAAGATGAAGGAAATTAGCTATATTCACGCCGAGGGCTACCCCGCAGGCGAAATGAAGCATGGCCCGATTGCCTTGATCGATGAACGAATGCCAGTGATTTGTATTGCGACCAAAGATCATGTCTATGAAAAGATGCTCTCGAATGTTGAGCAAGTCATCGCACGAGGTGGTAAAGTGATTGCCTTGGTCAATCCCAGCGATGAACTTGTGCGCTCCAAGGCTGATCATGTGATCGAAGTGCCTGAAACTACACCGTTATTGGCAGCAGTGTTGAATGTTGTGCCGATGCAACTCTTCTCGTATGCCATGGCCGTGCGGCGTGGTGCTGATGTTGATCAGCCGCGTAACTTGGCCAAATCAGTCACTGTCGAATAGTGTCCTTCAGCAAACCTCCGCTCTTCTTGTGGAATGGGAATAAAGTTGGGAACTCGAAAATAAAGTTGGATACTACGAAAATAAAGTTGGAAACTCGAAAATAAAGTTGGATACTAGTATACCTCATTGATCCAACTATTCCAGTGTTCCAACCATAAACATCCTGACCATGACTGATCATGGTCAGGATGTTTTATGATCAAGGATTGAACTTTTAGCCGACCTTCGCTGGCTATCTATAAAGATGATGTTCGGAAGTATGTTCTTTAGTCTATATTTAAAATAGTGATATAACAATTATCTTGTATCCGCCTATACTTTCATGTTCATTCAGGGATTCCAGTTACTTAAGAACTCGTCATTGGTACTACCCCATCCACAGAGAGAATACATTCTACAAGATCTCCAGAGTGAATAAATACTCTGTGAACTCTGCGAGCTTCACACTGAGGAAATATAGATAATACTGAAATCTCTAGTAGCTTGCATAATAACTCTAGTTCGACGACGGATAACTTGCTCTTTCCTGCCTCGATCTCCACATACCGACGACGCGTCGTCATCAGTAAAGCCGCACATTTTGATATCGATATCCGACGCTCAACACGAGCTGCATTCAAAAGCTTACCGATTTCTTTACTCCGTTCATCTTCGTAATTCATAGATACCCCCTTTATTTAGCTTTCATTATACATGAAATGTTGAAACACTCATATTTATCTTTTTTGTAACTATTAAATCATAGAATTGTTGTATATCTTGTCAACTGTAAAATTTTTTCTAAATTAATATTTATAAAAACTATAAAACAAGCCATAAAATTTCGTATTGACTCATATAGGATCATGGTGTATTTTTTAGGCGCAATAATTCACATTTATTAAAAAATGAAAGGAAATCTATGGCAAAAAGGCGAAGAGCCACAACACATGAATCCATCCAGAAGCTCATTGCAGCAGGCCGTGGGCAAAACGAAGGACGGAAATATAAGCCTTGGTTGACTATTCAGGATGTACCGTCTAATGGTCTAGTCCATCGAATTAAAGGAAGTAAACATGGACGTGTGCATCATTTAATGAGCAATTTGGAGCGTGACTACTTTTACTTACTTGATTGGGCTGACGATGTTATTGATATTCGCGAACAGTATCCCCTTCTGCCTATCGAGGAAACACAGAATATTGCAAAATCATGCAGCATAAAGCATCCACGCGATCCTGCAACGAAACATGACATTGTGATGACTACCGACTTTGTTATTACCATGGAGAGAGATGGAAAACGCTGGATTCAAGCCCGAACCGTAAAACCATCAGAGAAGCTACGTTCCCAGCGAGTTCTCGAGAAGTTTGAGATCGAACGGAAATATTGGGAAACACGAGGAATTAACTGGGGAATTGTCACCGAGTTGGATATTCCATCCGTCACAGTTCGCAATATCGATGTGTTGCGACTTTATCGGACGATAACAGATCGTGGCCTTTCAGGCACGGAAATTCAGTCTATTGCCGATTACTTACGCCGCAATTTGCGGAATGCATTGTTTACATTGGCGCAAATTACTACTGAATGTGATGCTGCGATGAGAGTTCGTCCAGGTAGTAGCCTCGTCGTTGCGTATCATTTGATTGCAACGCGTAAATGGATAATTGATCTCCACCGTCCGTTTAATCCCACAGAACTTTTTATACTCCAAGAACGAAAGGACTCCTATGGATCTCTGCCTAAATAGTCTACTTTCTTGGCATGACGAAGATAAAAAACCAAGAATTGAACGGGTTC
Source organism: Herpetosiphon sp. (assembly GCF_003512625.1). Classification (NCBI taxonomy): domain Bacteria; kingdom Bacillati; phylum Chloroflexota; class Chloroflexia; order Herpetosiphonales; family Herpetosiphonaceae; genus Herpetosiphon; species Herpetosiphon sp. The sequence continues at coordinate 19,361 of NZ_DOPT01000051.1, forward strand.
TCTATCTTAACCCTGTCTATGATCTTATCTATACAATTGATATACATAGTCATGAGGCGCTCCCGATAGTCCATCGCTATGCTGATATTGAAGCAGCCCTTCAACGTCATGATATTACAATAATTCAAGAAGAGGCTAACCACCATTCCCTTCTACCAGATCCTCCTACCTCTGATCAAAGCATTAGAGATTACCAAATATGGGAATTACGCACTAAAAAAGTGCTAGCTCGAAGAGATCAACGTTGGAATCTTATTGAGCCGCTTGTTCAATCCCTCGATATATATGATTATACAAAACGAGGAGAACTCATCCGAAAACGCGCAGAAGAAACCAAAACGACCAAAAAAACAATTTATCTCTACTTACGACGGTATTGGCAGGGTGGAATGGTTAAGAATTCCCTGCTTCCATCTTATGCGAATAGCGGAGGGAAAGGTAAACAACGTGAACCTGGTTCGGCAAAACGTGGAAGACCAAATAGCCTTACAGCGACCACAGGTATATCCTTGGGTGTCAATATCGATACGCAAACTGGAATTCTTTTCTTTAAAGGTATTTCGCAAAAATAACAAGCGAGTATTTTAGTAAAGCCACAGGCAGTGGCGAATTAGGTAAAGTCGAACTTCTTGACCCTGCAAAGCGCCCCACCTTTGACCAATTTCGTTATTGGTACAACAAGTATGGCTATCCCCTTAAGGCATGGTCGAGGAGGGTTCGTCCTTCACGGTATGAGCGTATGCTCCACCCCGCGATCCATGATGTGACCACAGTAGCATTTGGACCTGGCTCATGTTTTGAGGTTGATGCGACAATTGCCGATGTTTATCTTGTCAGTTCGCTTAACCCTCGGCGGATTGTAGGCCGGCCCGTTATTTATATTGTCAAAGATGTATTCAGTCGAATAATGGTTGTCGGATTCTCAATCCTACTTGAAGGACCGAGCTGGTTAGGCGCTATGTTTGCTCTCGAGAATGCAACCGCAAACAAAGTGGCCTTCTGCAAAGAATATGGCATAGAAATCAAGGAAGAAGATTGGCCTTGTCAGCACTTGTGCGATAAGTTACGTGCTGATCGGGGAGAATTCGAAGGCTATAATGCTGATAACCTCACCGAAGGACTGAAGATTGAGATAGAAAATACCGCTCCCTATCGTGCTGATTGGAAAGCAATTATCGAACGCGATTTTGGACTGTGTAATGAGCGGTTTATCCACTTTCTTCCAGGTGCAGTACGTCTGCGTGAACGTGGCGAGAAAGATTACCGACTTGATGCGCGCCTGACCCTCCGTGATATGCGGCAACTGATGATTTTTAGAATCTTAGAATACAACCATACACATCGCCTAACGAACTATGAGTTTGATGAAGCTATGATGCATGCTGAAGTTGAGCCATATCCAATAGATTTATGGTATTGGGGCATTCAAAATCGGGTAGGGGCGTTGCGAGTTCTTCCACAGAACACTATCAGGCAAAATCTTCTCTACCGAACGGAAGGGTCGATTACCAGCAAAGGTATTCGATTTCAAGGGTTGCGATATACATGTTCAACCGTCCACAAAGAGTTTTGGTTTGCGACTGCAAATCGAAAGGGGAGTTGGAAAACAACGATCTTTTTTGACCCACGATGTTTAGATACGATCTTTATCCGACATGCAAATGGTGAGATGGAGCCATGTATCTTACTTGAACGCAAAAAGGCGTTCAAACGACGAGACTTGTATGAAATTTTGGATTTTTCCATTAGCTGGCAGCAGTCTCAATATAAACGACGTGGGAGGGATGAACAGACAAGGGCTGATTTTGATCAGGAAATTGAGCGCATCAAATCAAGGGCGCAAAAACGACAAGAAGCGATAGCGAAGAACCGAGATAATGAAAGTGATCGACGACGGATAAAAGGCATACGTACCGATCGGCAAGCCGAACGAGAATTGGATTGACAAAATAATTTATGGACTTTTTCCGATCAATCTCCCGCCGAAATTACTGAGGCGATTCCATCATCCGATACGCCATTGACAGTTACCCCCATCCAAAAACCTCCACGAACAAGGTTTACAGAGTCCAGTAGCGATTATGCATTTATCCGCTCAGTCAGGGAAGATGTACGCGAGGCAAACAATGAATAAGATCTATCATAATCCTTTTGGATGGAGTGGAGATGAAGAAGATGCTATTTATCATGAACAAATCCTGCCGATGTATCAGGATAATCCCTTGATCGAAGCCTTACCACCAATCCGGCCTTCAGTTGAAGTATTCCGTAATCTTACCAAATTTCCACCAATGAAGTCAGAATATCGGTTGTTCCCAGCGGAAGAACGTTTGCACTTGATCAGATGCATCGATCAGTTTTTTCAGCCATTGCCACGACATGGACGCTTATTTAGCGATATATGTGGAATGATTTATAAAGGGTATATTGCTAGAAACCCTCTTTCAAAAGGATTTTGGAAAACACTAGATGGTAATGTTGATAAGCTCGTTGTCAACTTACGACAGAAAAATCATATCGCATATAGAAAAAGTGCGACAACGATGAGCCTCATTGGAATCAGTGGTATTGGTAAATCTCGTAGTCTAGAAGAAGTCCTTAGCTTGTTCCCTCAAATAATTAATCACCATACCTATCGCGGAGTACCATTTCCTTGGAAACAGCTTGTGTGGTTAAAGTTGGAATGCCCCCATAATGGTTCAACTCGTTCCCTCGGACTAGCTTTTTTTGAACAAATAGACTGGATTCTTGGAACAAACTATATGCATGGTTATGCACGTAATGGCCGAGCTACAGAGATGGAGTTGTTGAAGAATATGGCCAGAGTTGGGGCGATTCATTCATTAGGTGTATTAGTGATTGATGAAATCCAAGCCCTTAGTCAAGCCAAAAGTGGTGGAGCTGAGGAGATGCTTAATTTTTTTGTAGAGTTAGTTAATACTCTCGGCCTGCCAATTATCTTAATAGGCACATATAAGGCACAAAAACTATTCAGTCAAGCCTTCCGCCAAGCTCGACGAGCCAATTCCTATGGTGGGGATTCGTGGGATCGGATGAAAGTTGATGAAGATTGGAAACTATTTTTAGAAACCCTTTGGCAATTTCAATATACAAAACACCCAGTTAAGCTCACGGATCGGCTTGCCGAGACCTTGTACGATCTATCCCAAGGTATCACTGATATTGCAATCAAAGTATTCATTCTTGGGCAAACACTAGCCATTAGAACTGGTGAAGAAAGGCTGTCACCAGAATTGCTTATCACAGCATCAGAAAGAGCGCTATCGATGGTACAACCATTCCTAACAGCGCTGAGAACAAATAATATGGATCAATTTATGCTGATGGAAGATATTCAACCAATTAATCTAGAAATAGCACTCAATGACCTCAATTCAATTTATACCAATCAACAATCCTTGGAGCCTCATCTTGATAGTAATGAATCCCTATCTAAGAGGGCATTAGGAATCGATTTAGCAATTGATAGCTCGTCAGTTGATGCCTATGATCAACTCAAGCAACAAAATCTTATTAGTGATATATCCAGCGATCTTAGCTTTCTCTCTAGAAATGGGAAGGAGGAGTCAAATGAGGCATCAACTGAAAAAGAGGAGTCAGAAAAATGATGCTTACTCAATTTCCTATACCCTATCCGGATGAACTACTC
>NZ_DOPT01000104.1:0-2118 GCF_003512625.1 Herpetosiphon sp.
CCCCCTGCACCCCCTCAAGGGCTTATAGTGGTGGACAAATCATCCACCGATGAACCAGCCTATCCCTGGTTCGCAGCGAAAACCTACCCTTGTAAGGGGTGAGGCAACGTAATCCATTGTTAATTTAATCAACCATGACGCTTATCCTATCGAATTAAATTGACTGAGCTAAGCACAAGTTGGAGTTGTTGGTTGACATGCTGTTGTAGCTCGTGCTGCGATGGATTGTGCAAATAAAAATGATCGCCAGCCATAATCTGAACCAAACACTCATTGCTGGTATGGTTGCGCCATAACTCAAGTTGCTCGGCGGCGACGCTAGGATCATCCTGCCCGCCATAGACCACCATTGGGCAATCGAGCACAAGCGAGTCGGAATAAACATAGGTTTCGCAAACGGCAAAATCGGCGCGTAAAATCGGAGTCAACAAGTCGAGCAGTTCTGGGTGTTGTAAAACTTCTTTGGGTGTGCCATTGAGTTGAATCAAACGATCCCAAAATTGCTGATCGGGCAATTGATGAATCACGCTTTGACGTGGGATATGCGGCGCAGCATGGCCCGAAACCAAGAGCACTTGCGGCGAGAGTTGATGATCGCGTTGCAAGCGCCGACTGAGTTCGTAGCTAACCAATGTGCCCATACTGTGGCCAAAAAAGGCGAATGGTTTTTCTTCCAGCAACGGTTTGATCGCTGGAATCAAATCATCAAGCACGTGCTCGATACGGGTATAGGCTGGTTCCATGAAGCGTTTGCCACGGCCAGGCAGTTCGACGGCACAAATTTCTACATCCGCTGCGAGTTGTTGTGTCCACTGGTGGGCACGTTGTGCCGTGCCCCCAGCATAATGAAAACAAAAGAGCCGCAGGGCGGCGTTAGGTTGCTTGCGCAACCACTCAATCCATAATGGCAATTTCATTTGATCCTTCATGGTGTGATGGTGTCAAAGATGTATTTGCGGCAACGTTGTGTAACGCTACCGCGAGATGACTAGCCAAGATTGGCAACGACGGTTCGTTCAACAGGGTGTTGTGCGTGCCTGGAATGGTTTGGACTTGAATTTGGCCTGTGACAAACTGGCTCCAGCCTAAATCGGCTATGCGATATGCCTCGTTCAGTTGGTCGTCGTGCTCGCCTGCCAAATCGGCGGCCCGTAAAATTAGCACATCGTTGGGATAGTTAGCTGGCTGATAATTCCAAACTGCTTGCGAGTGGGTGCGGAAGGTGCTGACCAGGTGGCGCAAACGCTGTAAGGTGTAGCTTTCGGGCAAGCCAAGATGTTGCTTGATAATGCTCAGTAATTCGTTCCAAACTGCTTCGCTGGCCTCAGCCTTGGGATCGTCGATCCCTAAAATGTTGGCATCGACCCCAAGCATGGCGATCAACAGCTCCAAATCGGTTAGTGTTGCTGGTGATGTGCCTGTTAGTTTGGCGGGCGTGTCGATCAAGGCCAGCAAGCTCACCGTTTCGCCTTGAGCCACTAATTGGCTGGCAATTTCAAAGGCAATCGAGCCACCCATCGACCAGCCGCCAAGCAGATATGGCCCTTGCGGCTGAACCTGACGGATATCGCTGAGATAGCGTTGCGCCATAACTGTAATATCGTCAAGTGGCATTTCAGGGTATTCCAAGCCAAAGGCCTGCACCCCGTAGAATGGGCGTTGCGTGCCAAGCAATTGGGCCAAAGCTGCATAGACATTGGCCATACCGCTCATGGGGTGAATACAAAAGAACGGCGCTGCTTGGCCTTGTGGTTGCAAGCGTACCAACGACGATAATTCGCCTGCTTGTTCGGCGGTTTGGGCTTGCACAAGCTGGGCCAGCTCGGCGATCGTTGGGGCTTCGAATAAACTGCGCACGCCGATTGTGGTATGCACTTTTTCGGTGAGATGGGTCGCAACTTGTAAGGCTAGCAGCGAATCGCCGCCCAACTCAAAGAAATTGTCGTGAATACCAATCAGCGGTACGCCCAAGACAGCACCCCACAGCGCGGTGATCATATGCTCAAGGTTATTGCTGGGCGCGACATATTCAGTCGTGAGATTAGGCCGTTCGTAGCCAGGGCTGGCCTCGGCTGGCTCGCTGCTTTCGGGCAAGCTATAACCACCTTGCGCCGCTTC